>JBJTYK010000160.1:0-3829 GCA_046082745.1 Actinomycetota bacterium
CGCCCCGGCCAGCGCCGAGGGCGGAACCGACGCGGCCGCGACCGCCGACCCCGCCGCCGATGCCGCCGCGGTCGCTTCCGCGGACGGCGCGTCGGCGACGACCGACCCCGCCTCGAGCCTCGGAACCGAGGACCCCGCCGTCGACGGCGCCCCCGCGACCGACGTCGCGGTCGTCCCGCCCGGCCCGGCCTTCATGCTGCGCACCGTCGCGCCGCTCGTCGGATGCGAGGGCTGCGAGATCTCCTGGAGCCTCGCCTCCGGCGACGAGGCCACCGCCCCGCTCGACGGCGACGCCCACATGGTCTTCGGCTTCGTCGGCGCGGTGACCGGCCCCGAGGGGAGCGGCGCCGAGGGCTGGAGCGCCCAGGCGGTCCTCACGGGCGACCTGAGCGGCGGCGAGGGCTTCGCGAACCTCGAGGTCGCGGTGACCTCCCCGTCCGGGGTCTCGACCTGGAGCGGGAAGACCTACGCCGTCGTGGACGGCGTCACCCTCGTGCTCCAGAAGGCCGCCCTCGCCGGCCCGGAGGGATCGGTCCTCGCCACCTTCGGGGGCACGCTCTACTTCGACCCCGGCCTCACGGTCCTGCGCGGGGCGCTCCTCACCCTGGGCTGAACCGCCCACCCCGTCCGACCTGCCCGCGGGGTCCCTCCCGGGTTCCCGGAACGGGCAACCCCGACGCTGGTTCCGGAAGGGCTCGTGGGCCCTCCGTGCCTGCGAGGCAGGGGTCCCGTGCCCGGGCGAGTGGAACCGAGGCACGATTTCGTGTAGGTTCGGGCAACCCCGAGGCGCCGCAGGCGTTCTCTCGGGTGCAAGCGAAGACGAAGCGTTCCCCCGGCCCGGCGTGCGTCCGCACGGCTGGGCAGGTCGATAGGGGGCGTCTGGATGGACGGCGGAGGGCAGGGCCCCGAGCCGAAGGTCTTCCCCGGTATCGAACGGTTCGTAGACACGCTCGAAAGGAGCAGGAACATGATGAAGCGACTGGCTCTCGGAGCGGCGATCACCGTGATCGCGTTCCAGGCCCTGACGGGGGTAGCCGCGGCGTGCGCCGGCGGTACGCCCGGGAAGTGCCTCGGCTCGGACCCCGGCCCCGGCACCTCCGCCACCTCGTGCAACATCGCGGCCGGCGTCCTCGTCGTGCCCGGTGGGACCACGCTGTGGGCTGACGGCACGTACGTGTACTGCGACGCCGCCGCGAACAAGTTCGCGCTCGAGGACGTCTCCAGCGCCCTCGTCTCGGGCAACGGCGTGACGTTCCTCCTCGAGGACGGTTCCAGCCCGGTCGGCCCCGGTGACTTCGGCGGCCTCAAGATCACGGTGGACGTCTCCGGCACGATCGTGTTCGACGCGAGCACGCTCGGCGCGTACAACGCCGGGAACGTGACGGCGTCCGACACGAAGTTCAGCGCGGCCAACATCGACGGCGTGTTCTACGCCGGCGACAAGGTCCAGTTCGACGGCTCTGGGTCCGCGTACGTCGGTGACAACTTCGACGGCAGCAAGATCACCCAGGTCGCGGTCGAGGCCAACGGCGGTGCCGGCCCCGACGTCCTCAAGGGCGGCGACAAGGGCGACATGATCGCCGGCGGCGAGGGAGCGGACCGGCTCTACGGGAACGGCGGCAGCGACGCGCTGAACTGCGACGACGCTGGCTCGGCCCCGGGCAACGACCAGTGCTGGGGCGGTGCCGGCAACGACGGCATCGAGCTCGGCGGCGTCAAGGGTGCGACCGGCTACGACGTGGCCGCGCCCGGCGACGGGTTCGACTCCGTGGTGAGCGACGACGCCTTCGCGGTGACCTACGTCGACTCCTCGGTCGCGGTCGAGTTCAGCGGCTGGGACGCCGACGCGGAGGACTACCTCGCGAACGGCTGGTCGGTCGAGACGGACGTCGACTTCGACGCGCTCAGCGGCACGGCTGACGACCTCCTCGTGAGCGTCGCCGGCTCGAACTTCGCCGACAAGCTCATCCTGTTCCCGACGCTCGACGGTGGGAACGGTGCCGACATCATCGTCGGGACCGACGGCGACGACTCCATGATCGGCGGCGGCGGCAACGACCGCATCCGGACCGGGGGCGGCGACGACGAGGTCTACGGCAGCGGCGGCAACGACCTCATCTACGGCGGCGCCGGGGACGACAAGGTCTTCGGTGGCGGCGGCGACGACGTCATGTACGGCGCCGGCGGCTCGGACCTGCTGAAGGGCAACAAGGGCGCGGACCAGGGTTGGGGCGGTCCGGGTTCGGACCTCTGCGCCAGCGAGGTCCGCGACAACTGCGAGTTCCGCAAGGGATAAGAGGGAACCGTCTTCCCGGGGGTCCGCCGCTCGCGGCGGAACCCCAGGGGACACCCCTCTCCACCGAGTAGGGACCAGGGAGGACACAACATGAAGAAGCGAAGCGCAGCGGTAGCGGCGCTCTCGCTCGGGCTGTTCCAGGCGCTCGGCGTCCTGGGCGCGGTCCCTGCGAGTGCGGCGGCTCCCACTGTCGTGACGGGCGGATGCTCGATCACGAACTACACGCTGTTCGCGTACGGGGAGGGCTCGACCGACTCCGCCCGCGACGGCTACGTGGACCTGCAGATGGATGGCGACATGCTCGAGTGCACCTACACCGTCGCCGGGGCCCCTTCGACCGCCAGCATCGACCCGTCGAAGTTCACCGACGTCGTCGTTGCGGTCGAGGGCGACCTCACGTTCCTCCTCGAGGACGCGGGTGACAGCACCGGGTACGTCGGCGGCGGGGACTTCCCCGACGCGGACTGGACCGTGGCTGCCGACGCGATCATCTTCGACGGATCGGGCGTGACCGACCCGCGTGACGAGTTCGACGTCACGGTGAGCGACGACTCGCTCGAGATGAACGGCATCAGCGCCGACGTGAACTACGTCGCCGCGTACGAGTTCGGCGGCACGATCAACGGCGACGACTTCGACGCCAGCGACGCGTCCATCGACGTCATCGCGAACGGCTCCTACGGCGGCGACACCCTCGCGGGTGGCGACGGCGAGGACTCGCTCGACGGCGACTACGGCAACGACGTCCTCTACGGCAACGACGGCGAGGACGACCTCAACTGCCGTGAGCCGGCGCTCGACTCGACGGATGGCGACAAGAGCTACGCGAAGGAGGCCGACCAGTGCTGGGGCGGCGCGGACGACGACCTCATCGAGGCGAACGCGCCCGACGGTGAGGACGGCGCCACGAGTTACGCCGGCTACGACACGGTTGCTCCCGGCGACGGGGACGACGACTTCGACGAGGCCTACGCCCTGTACTACGGGGACTCGAGCGAGGCCATCACGGTCTCCCTCGACGACCAGGAAGTCACCAGCGACGCCGGTGACGACATCTGGGACGGCTCCGTGTTCGCGGTCATCGGCTCCGCCGAGGACGACACCCTGATCGGCACGGACGGCGACGACTCGCTCACCGGTGGTGGCGGCGCGGACACGATCCTCGGCCGCAGCGGTGACGACGAGCTCGCCGGCGGCGGCGGCAACGACACGATCAGTGGCGGTGCCGGCGACGACGCGATCAAGGCGAACGGCGGCGACGACAAGGTGAAGGGCTCGGGCGGTGCCGACATCATCAACGGTGGCGGCGGCGACGACGTCCTCTACGGCAACAAGGGTGCCGACACGCTCCTCGGCAAGGCCGGCGACGACCAGGCCTGGGGTGGCGGCGGCAAGGACCTCTGCGTTGCCGAAGTGAAGGACAGCTGCGAGTTCGCACAGATCTAAGCGGTTCCTGCTCCGAACCGGAGAGGGGGCCCGGGGGAAAGCCCGGGGGCCCCCTCGCCTCTCCTGCCAGGCACCGACCTGACCCCC
>JBJTYK010000161.1:0-8539 GCA_046082745.1 Actinomycetota bacterium
GCGTATCGGGGGGGGCACCACTGGGAGACGTGGGAGAAAGCACTGGGGCGGAGTTCCCTCTGGGGGCCCCCCCACCCCGGTTGTCGGTGACCGAGGTGTCGTAGGGCATCTGCACGACGCGCGACACCGCGGGCGCCGAGAACGGGAGGGTCGCCGGCAGGATCTGGTTCGCCATCCACCCGAAGAGCCACGCCGACCGCGAGCTCACGGGTCCGCGCCCGGTCGTCGCGCGCAGCGTGTCGCCGTCGGGGTCCGACGCGGACTGCGTGAAGTTCACGGTGCCGCCGGCGTTCGCGACGACGTCGGGGCCGACGGTCACCGTCGGGAAGGCGTTCAGGACCGGGGCCGCGTAGAAGGAGGTGTTCGCGAGGACCTTCGCGAAGTTCAGGCGCCCGCCGGTCGAGGTCCAGCGCGCCCGCGCATCGGTCATCGCGTCGTAGGCCTCCGGCCGCAGCAGGGCGTCGCGCGCCTCCGCCGCCGTGAGGTTCGGGTACATCGAGAGCATCGCGGCCGCGACCCCCGCGACGTGCGGGGAGGCCATCGAGGTGCCGCTCAGCGACCGGTAGCCCGACGGGTCGCAGAGCGAGCAGGTACCCATGGCCTCCGTGGAGTAGATGCCGACGCCGGGCGCCGCGAGGTCCACCGAGCTCGTGCCGTAGTTCGTGAACGACGCGCCGAGGTCGTTCGCGTCGCTCGCGAGCACCGAGACGATGCCGCGGTTGTCGTAGGCCGCGGGGTACATCGGCGAGAAGTCCGCGTTCACGCCGCTGTTGCCCGCCGCGCAGACGTTCAGCGTCGAGGGCGCGCCCGGGGTGTCCTCGAGCGCCGCCATCGCGTCCTTCAGCGCCTGGCTGTACCCGCCGCCGCCCCACGAGTTGTTCGTGACGCGGATGTTCACGCCCTGGAGCTTCAGCGTGCGGAGGAGGTCGAAGCCGGCGATCGCATCGGAGATCGAGCCGCTGCCCGAGGAGCTCAGGAACTTGATCGCGAGGAGGCGGACGTCCCAGTTCAGGCCCGCCACGCCGATGCCGTTGCCGGTGTCGGCACCGATCGTGCCGGCGACGTGCGTGCCGTGCCCGTGGTCGTCGTAGCCGCCGGCGACGCACACGCCGCCGGAGCAGGTGTAGCCGTGGACGTTCGGGTCCGAGGGGCTCGACCAGACGTTCGCGGCGAGGTCGGGGTGGTCGAAGGCGATGCCGGTGTCGACGACGGCGACGACGACGTCGCTCGAGTCGGTGTGGGTGTCCCACGCGGCCGGGGCGGAGATCTTCGTCATGTCCCACTGGTTCGACGCGTAGAACGGGTCGGTCGGGACCGCGAGCGCCTCGACGGTGAAGTCGGGCTCGGCGTAGACGACGTTCGGCATCGCGCGGTAGCGCGCGACGGCCTCGGCGACCGACATCCCGCGCGGGGTGTCGACGAGGTGGACGTTCCGCGACGCGACGAGCGCGCGGTCGCGGCCGGAACCGGGCAGCAGCGTCTGCCCGGAACGGAAGCGCACGATGACGCGCGACGGCGCGTACGGAGCGGCGTCGCCGATCGACGACACCGCGGCGGAGCCGTCGACGGACACGGAGGCGGAGATACCGGCGGGCGGCGCCGCGACGCGCGGGCGACCCGACGGGACGTCGGAGGTCGCGGCGCCGCCCGCCGCCCCCGCGGACGGCGCGCCGACGACCGCCAGCGCGAACGCCAACGCGATCCCCAGGACTCCCCGCACCCGTCTCATGTCGAACCCCCGTTCCGCATGACGGCTTCACGATAGGTCGCGCGGCCGCGAGCACGACGGCGGTGCTAACCGTCCTCAAACGCGTCGTGCGCGGCGCGACCGGAAAGTTCCCCGACAACTCCGCGCCCGGTACCCTTCCCCGATGCGCGACCGTCGCCGAACCGCCCGGACGCTCGTCGCCCTCCTCCTCCTCGCGGGGCTGCTCGCGGTCGGCAGCGTGGACGCGGGTGCCGCCGTGCCGACGGGCTTCTCGCAGACGACGGTCGCGAGCGGCCTGGCGAACCCGACGGCGATGGCGTTCGCGCCCGACGGACGGATCTTCGTCGCGACGCAGGGCGGGGCCCTGCGCGTCGTGAAGGACGGCCAGCTCCTCGCCACGCCGTTCCTCACGGTGACGGTGAGTTCGGTCGGCGAGCGGGGGCTGCTCGGCGTCGCGTTCGATCCGGACTTCGCGACGAACGGCTACGTGTACGTCTACTACACGGCCACGACCCCCGCGATCCACAACCGCGTGAGCCGGTTCACGGCCTCCGGCGACGTCGCGCTCGCCGGCAGCGAGACGGTGCTCCTCGACCTCAACAACCTCTCGACCGCGACGAACCACAACGGCGGGGCGATCCACTTCGGCCCCGACGGGAAGCTCTACGTCGCCGTCGGCGACAACGCGAACGGCGCGAACGCCCAGAGCCTCACGACGCTCCTCGGCAAGATCCTCCGCATCAACGCCGACGGCTCGATCCCCTCCGACAACCCCCTCTTCGGCACCGCGACCGGGGTGAACCGCGCGATCTGGGCCACGGGGCTCCGCAACCCCTACACGTTCGCGTTCCGGCCGGGGACGGGACGGATGTTCATCAACGACGTCGGCCAGAGCACGTGGGAGGAGGTGAACGACGGCATCGCGGGCGCGAACTACGGGTGGCCGAACTCGGAGGGACCGACGACGACCGCGGGCCAGACCGGTCCGGTCTACTGGTACGGCCACGGCACGGGCTCGACGCTGGGCTGCGCGATCACCGGCGGCGCGTTCTACGCCCCGGCCGTCGCCCCGTTCCCGTCCTCCTACCTCGGCGACTACTTCTTCGCGGACTACTGCGGGAACTGGATCAACACGATCGACCCGGCGAACGGCTACGCGGTGACCACGTTCGCGACGGGCATCACCGCGCCGGTCGATCTCCGGGTGGCCGACGACGGGAGCCTCTACTACCTCGCCCGCGGGACGGGCTCGACGACCGGGGTGCTCGGCCGCATCGCGTCCACCGCGAGCGGGGCACCGACGATCGTCTCGCCGCCGTCGGATGCGACCGTCCCGGCCGGCGCACCGGTCACGTTCTCCGTGTCGGCCACCGGCTCGACGCCCCTCACCTTCCGGTGGCAGCGGAACGGCATCGACATCCCGGGCGCGACCGCGTCCTCGTACACGATCGCCGCGACGTCCCTCGCGGACACCGGGGCGACGTTCCGCTGCGTCGTCGGCAACGGCGAGGGGAGCGCGACGAGCGCCTCGGCGACCCTCACGGTCCTCCCGAACACCGCCCCCGTCGCCACGATCACCGCGCCGACGGCAGGCACGACCTACCGCGCGGGGACGACGGTCTCGTACGCGGGGAGCGCCACCGACGCCGAGGACGGCACGCTCGCCGGCGGCCGGCTGTCGTGGGAGGTCGTGTTCCACCACGCCGACCACACGCACCCGTTCCTGTCGGGGATGACCGGAACGAGCGGCTCCTTCACGATCCCGAACACCGGCGAGACCGCGACGGACGTCTGGTACGAGATCGTGCTCACGGCGACCGACTCCGTGGGCGTCACGCACACGGTGCGCCGTCGCCTCGACCCCCAGGTCGTCACGCTCACGCTCGCGACGAGTCCGGGCGGGTTCGGCCTCACGCTCGACGGGCAGCCGTGCACCGCGTCGTGCGTGTTCACGAGCGTCGTCGGCATGCGCCGTTCGATCGGCGCGCCGTCCCCGCAGACCCTGTCCGGCTCCTCGTACGCCTTCGGCTCGTGGTCCGACGGCGGGCGCGCGACGCACACGATCACGACGCCAACGACGAACACGACCTACACGGCGACGTACCGCCTCCGGAAGAAGTAGTCCGCCGCCCGGTCGGGCCTACCGCAGGACGATGCTCCCGCCCTTCAGGGACAGCAGCACCGGCTCGTACTCGGACGTCTTCTCATTGAGGACGAGATCCGCTTCGCCGTCGATCGTGAGCGAGGGCACGACGATCGCGAACCAGTCCGGTTTCGTCGTCGTCGTGCACTTCTTCTTCAGGCAGACCTTCACGGTGCCGCCATCGGCCACCGTGATCCGGAAGCCCACACCCGTCGTCTCGAGGATCCACCGGCGCGCGCCGCCGTCCCAGCGGTAGTACGACGCGGTCCCCGTGATGAGCGCGCAGGTCGGGGTGGCGTCGGTCACGAGCGTCGACGGACAGGCGGTGAGCTTCGTGTAGCCGGTGATCGAACCCTTCAGGCGCCTGCCGCCCTGCTTGTGCCAGGTCATCTGGCCCGAGACGATGATCGCGCCGGTCTTGCGGTTCGTGTTCACCTGGACGGTGAACCCGAAGTTGATCCGACCCGACTTCGTGTAGTGGCCGCCACCCGACGCCGAGTCGCCGGTGCCCGCCACGATGAGGGTCGCGGTGTTCACGGCGTCGGAGCAGTTGGAGGTCGACCCCACCGAGACCTCGAGCTCGTAGATGCCCGCGACCAGGGAGAGCGTCGTCGTCGCGACGCCGGAGGCATCCGTCGTGCCCGTACCGACGGGGGTCTCGTAGGTGCCGTCACCGTCGACGTCCCGGGCGAACGTGACCACCCGATCCGCGAGGCACCCCGTCGGGGCGTACAGCGTCGCCGCGAGCGTGGACGCCGATCCGGGCACGGTCGGGAAGTACGTCTGGCTCGTGAGATCGATGAGCGTCACCGCCGGGGAGACGCTCACGCGCTCGTTCGTGCCGTCGTCCTCGGAGGCGGCGAAGTCGTCGTCCCCGCTGTAGGAGGCGTGGAGCAGGTAGTCCCCGGCGTTCGGGGGACTCCACAGGCCCGACTGCGCGCTCGAGGTGGCGTCGGTCGTGTCCGAGCCGCCCGCGAGGAGCGCCGTACCGATCGTGCTGATCGTGGCGGAGTTCGGGTCGCTGCCCTCGTCCTCGAGGCAGGTCGCCCAGTCGACCGGCTCGGTCCCGTCGGCGTACCAGCAGGAGGAGAAGTCGACCGTCCCCGTCGGGTCGACCGTGCCCTCCGAGGCCGCGACCGTCGCGACGTCGCGGATCGACTGCCCGAAGGAGATCGCGCTGCGGCTCACGCGCGTGGTCGTCGTCGTCTCGATGCCCTCGACGTCGTAGCAGAAGGACTCGTCCGTCCCGTCGTCCTCGGAGCCCAGATAGACGGTCTCCCCCATCGGGACGTACGTGGCGTGGAACAGGTAGCAGCCGGCTCCCTCGCCGTCGCCGCCATCACCGACCGCGGCCGGGTCCCATCCGTCCGCGAAGTCGGTGTCGTCCGAGACGCTCGCTGTCTCGACCCCGGTCCCATCGGCGATCTCCGAGAGCGCGACCTCCGTGATGAGGACGTCGTCATCGGCAGCGACACACGCGGCCCAACTCGTCGGCACGACCGTGGGATCGAAGCAGTAGGAGAACGACACGGCGCCGGTCGGCGAGAGGGAGCCGCCGCCCTCGAGGGCGAAGTACCCCGCGACCGTGGCAGTGTCGTCCACCTTCTCGCCCACGGCGACGTTCGTCACCGGCGCACCCCCGGATGTCACCTCGGTCGTCGTCACCGTGTAGGCGGCCTCGTAGGCCCCCGCGTCGAAGGGGTGCGGGGAACCGGCGTCGTAGGGCCGAGGGAGCCCCCGCTGGTCGAAGCCCTCGCCGGCATCGTCACCGACGTCGATCGCCGCGCTCGTCGCGCCGAGCGCAAACGTGTTCGTGGGACCGCCGTTCGCCGCGAGCGTCTGGAGGTCGATCTCGGCGGCCGTGCGGACCGATGAGGTCGGGTCGGTCGCGAACCCCGTGCACCCTGCCGTGGCGACGTTGCCGCCGTCGTCGACCTTCGTCGTGGCGACGCAGCGGGAGCCCGGCGCACCTGACTCCACGACGAGGGAGTTCGTGAGGGAGAGCGTGCCGTCGTCCACCACGAGCCACGAACCGTCGTTCCCGAGGCCCGCGGCCTGCGGTCCCACCGTGACGTGGGTGAGGGCGATGCCGTCGTTGGCGTAGGCGGCGATCCCCGGGTAGCCAGCGGCGCCCGGGGCGTTGATGACGTTGCCCGAGAATGTCGAGTTCACGACGTCCAGGGCGGCGTTCGCGAAGATGGCACCGCCCTGCTGGGCGGCCTCGTTCGACGCGAACAGGGATCCGGCGACCAGGACGGTCGAGGGCCCCGCCCCCGCGATTGCGCCACCGACCCCGCTCGACCGGTTCGACGAGAGGGTCGAGGAGATGACCTCGAGGGCGCCGTCCGCGTACACCCCGGCGCCACCGCCCGTGCTGGCCTCGGTCGCGTTGCCATCGAAGGTCGAGAAGAGGATGCGCAGGGACCCGGCCACAGCTTCCGAACGGATGCCCCCGCCGGCCTGGTAGGCATCGTTGTCGGCCACCGTGACGAGCTGCATCTCGACGGTCGTGTCGCCGCTGAAGTACATCGCACCGCCCTGGAACGCTGCGTTCTCGAGGAACTTGCCGCAGTCCATCGTGACGGTCGTGGCCCCGCCGACGCCCACGGTCGCAACGCGGATCGCGCCCCCGCGGTTGAGATCGGGGTCCGCCGTCCGCGGCTTCGTCGCGTTGTGGCGGAACCCGGGGCACGAGCCCGCCGAGGAACCGACGGTCAGGGTGCCGACCGACGACTCGAGGAGGATCGCCCCGCCTCCGGCGCTGTTCACCGAGCACGACGCCATGCCGTTCGAGCACCCGGCGACGTTCCCCGAGCCGCCGGCGAACGAGTTCGAGGGGTCCTCCAGGTACTCCCCGACCCAGTACCCGCCGGTCGCCCCGTACAGGTAGATCGGCGGTGGGACGTGCGGGACCGTGTAGGTGCCCACGTACGGCCAGCCGAACCATGCGGCTCCCGACAGCGTCAGATCCACGTCGTCGCCGACGCGGATCGCCCCACCACCGCCGGCTCCATCGCCGTCGAGACCGGCGACGTTGCGGTAGAACGCCGCATGCGAGATCCCGGCGATCCCCGTCGAGGGTGCGGCCGGGTCCTGCGACACGGCGACCGCGCCGCCGTCGCGACCCGCGAGGTTGCCGAGGAACAGGAGCGCCTCGGGATCGACGGAGGTCCCCGTGAGATCCACATCCGCCGCGGCGGTCGATGCGACGGCGATCGCACCGCCGTCCCGCGCCGCCTCGTTGTCGACGAACCACACCGGGCGGAAGACGAGGGGATCGTCGGCCATGGGTTGCGCGGGATCGGCCTCGATCGATGCGGTCGCATAGATGGCCCCGCCGTCCGTCGTCGGCTCCATCGCACCGAAGTGCCCGTTGCTGTTGAACCAGGTGCAGCCCAGGTGGACGTCACCGTCGGCGAACACCGCTCCGCCCTTCGTCTCCACGGGGTCGTCAGCGTCCTGGCCGTAGGTGAAGTTGCTCGCGAACAGCGGGCAGTCGGGGATGGAGGTCGACCCGAGGTCCTTGGCCGGGTCCCAGCCGAGCTCGAGGGAACTCGTCCCATCCAGCCAGATCGCCCCACCGGCCAGGTGCGCCTGGTTCTCGGTGAAGGATTCCCCTGACGTCGGCGCCCCGAGGACGGTGACGTCCGTCTCCTCGGCGTAGATCGCGCCGCCCAGTCCGCCGGTCAGCCCACCGGGCGTCGCCAGAGCCTCCGCGTCGTTGACGAGGAACTGGGTGTCGGTGATGTCGAGGGTTCGCACCGCAAGCTCCTCCGGGGTGCCGGGGTCACCGTCGTCCTCGGTGTCGAACATCGCGATCGCACCCCCGACGGTGTCGTTGAACCCGTCACCGCCGCGTACGGCATTCTCGGAGAACAGGGAGTCGGTGATCGTGAGGTCGGCCTCGTACGCGAGGATCGCGCCGCCGGCACCGTCCTCGACGGTGTTCCGGAAGAACTCCGAGTCGATGACCGTGAGGGTCGCGCCGGTCAACACGAGCGCTCCCGCGCCGCCGTAGAGGAACTCGGGGAGACAGAGGGAATCCTGAACGGTGACGGTGTCGACCGTGAGGTCCGAACCCTCGTCCACGTAGATGGCCTGACACGCGCCCTGCCCCGCCGAGAGACCGCTGTCGCCGTCGATCGTGAGATCCGTGATGGTGACGGTGGGCGTCTGCGTCCCGCCGCCGACGTCGAACACCGTCCCGTGATTCTGGTTGGGCCGAACCGTGACGGAGCCCTCGCCCGCACCCTCGATCGTGATGCTCTCGACGATCTGGATACCGTCGGCGTCCGGGGCGGTGTACGTGCCCGCGCAGACGAAGACGGTGTCGAAGTCGCTGGCCACCCCGACGGCCGCCTGGATCGTCGAGTAGTCGGGGTCGGTGCCGCACGTTGCGCCATCGGACGGATCGGTGTCCGGGGTCCCGTCGTCGTCCACGGTGAGGGTCGTTGGGACCGCGAGCGCCGCGATGGGCGTGAAGACGCCGACGACGAGCATGGAGGCGAGGATGAGCGTGAGCAGGCGGAACTTCGTCGACATCGGGTGGTCCCCTTCCCATCAACAGGGGGCCCGACCGTTCCGTCGTCGCCCGCCGGCAGCACACCGTCGCGCTGCGCGGGGCGAGGATACCGCAGGTCCCTGCCGGAGCAACTCCGGGCGGCCCGCTCAGGCGCGCGCGACGAGCG
>JBJTYK010000162.1:0-2027 GCA_046082745.1 Actinomycetota bacterium
GGGTTGGGAGGGTTTTGTGTTTGGGGAATTTCCGTGGTGTGGGTTGAGGGACGCCCCCCTCTGCGCGGCTTTTGTCCGCGCTTTCTGCTCCCCCGAGTGAGCGCCACGCGCCGGAGAGCAGGCCGTTGTCGGGGCCGACGAGGAGCGCGCCCGAGGCGGTCTCGACCGCGATCGCGCGGCGGTCGGAGCCGACGCCGGGGTCGACGACCCCCACGTGGACGGCGTCCCGCGGCATGTAGGCGCTCGCGCGGCCGAGCACGATCGAGCCCTGGAGCACGTCGTGGCGACGCACCGCGTGGGTGAGGTCCACGATGCGCGCGTCCGGCGCGATCGCGAGCATGACCCCACGGCACACGCCGACGAACTCGTCGGCGAGCCCGTAGTCGGTGAGGAAGACGATGGGTCGCGTCACGATCGTCCTCCGCTCCCCCCTCGGGGAGCGCGCGCCTAGCGGCCCTGCTGCCGGCGCTGCCAGCGGGTCTTCTTGAGGAGCTTCTTGTGCTTCTTCTTCCGCATCTTCTTGCGGCGCTTCTTCACGAGCGACGGCACAGGGCTTCCCTTCGTCGATTCATTCGGTCCCGAACAGGTTCCGCAGGTCGACCCGCCGCGCCTGGAAGGACCCGTCCAGGCGAACGCCCCCCAGTCTAAGCGCCTTCGGTCCCTCGGCGACCGGGGCCACGAGCCGGAGCTCCTCCCCGGGCGTGTGCTCGAGGTAGCCGAGGCCGGTGTAGGCGCCCGCCCCGTCCGAGAGCCCGACGACGAGCCGATCGAGCTGGGCGAGGTCGAACAGGGGCGGCAGGGTCGGCATGAAGACGGTCGGCTTCACGCGGAAGCGGTGGAGTTCCGCCGCGAAGTACCGCCGCATCGCGACCTCGCGGTTGTCGGCCCGCTGCTCGACCGTCGTCGAGACGACGCCGGGGAGCACCGGCAGCGGCACGACCTCGGTCGCGAAGAAGCGCTGGATCACGCCGAGCAGCGGGAGGAGTTCCTCGCCGCGCTGCAGGCCGATCACGAGATCGGGACCGAGCATCTCGACCTTGTGGTACTTCAGGATCTGTCCGTAGATCCCCGACACCATGCCGCTCGTGTCGATGACGACGAACGTCGCGCCCGCCTCGCGCGCGCGCCGCAGGAGCTGCGTCATCCCGGTGACGAGCGGGAGCAGGTGCCCCTGCGGCGAGGTCGACCCCACGAACCAGAGGTGGTCCTGCGCGGCGAGGCGCTCCGGCTCGAGGTCGGCCGCCGACCGGACGACCTTCAGCGTGACGGCGGTCGGGGGCCCGACGGTCTTCTGGCCGAGGTCCCCGTCGAGGTACGCGCAGTGCCGTCCGGCCTCGAGCGCCGCCGCGAGGAGCCGCCGGGCGAGCGTCGTCTTCCCGGTGTCGAGACCGCCGACGAGCATGACCGCGGACTTCCCGCGGACGGCGTCGTCGACGATGCGGTCGTGCGGGTTCACGCGGGGAGCCGGGAGACGATCGCCTGGAAGCAGGGCCAGTAGTCCTCGGGCCGGACGTTGTCGTCCATGACGAGCACGACGTCGACCCGACCCTGCGCGCGGGCGACGATGAGCGCGGGGTCGTTCACGTCGGCGATCGCGAGGGTCTCGACGCCGCGCTCGATCGCCGCGCCCGCCCATCCGTGGTCGGCGAGGACGAGGTCCGGACCCACGACCTCGAGGATCCGCGCCATCGGCTCGGGGCTGTGGGTGTGGCGAGGAGCGGTCCGGTCGGTGATGACCGCGACGTCGCCGAGGTAGCGGATCTCGCGCCGCCGGCCGTCGCGCTTCTTCCACGAGAGGCCGTCGCAGGGACGGAGGATCTCGACCCCGCGGGCCGCGAGGAACCGGCCGAGAGCCATGTAGAAGTGCGCGAGGCCGATCGGGTGTCCGGTGGCGAGCAGGACGCGTTCCCGGCGCTCGATCGCGAGCGCGAGCCGGTCGCCGTAGGCCTCGCAGCCGGCGACGACGAGCGCGGGGTCGACCGGGACCGGTCCGGTCCGCAGGCTCGCCGCGGCGTCGAAGCCCGACG
>JBJTYK010000163.1:0-7987 GCA_046082745.1 Actinomycetota bacterium
GAGGGAGGTGACGTGCGCCTCCTTGATCGCCCGTTTGGGGGTTTCCCGCGCGGCGCGCGCCGCCGCCCGGTCCCCCGCACGCGCGTACTTCATCCGCTCGTCGGCCCGCACGATGCGGTCGAAGATGGCGTCGCGGTCCACGCCGCCATGCTCCCACGGCGGGCCCGAGCGGGTACCGTTGCCGCGTGGAGCGCAGGCGGATCGGCATGGTCGGGCTCGGCCGGATGGGCGCGAACCTCGCCCGCCGGCTGCTCCGCGCCGGCCACGAGGTCGTCGCGTACGACCGCGACCCCGCGAACGTCGCCGCGCTCGCCGCGGAGGGCGCGACGCCGGCAGCCGACCTCGCGGGCCTCGTCGCGGCGCTCGAGTCCCCGCGCGCGGTGTGGCTCATGCTCCCGGCCGCGGTGACCGGGGTCGTCGCCGACGAGGTGGCGGCCCTCCTCGGCGAAGGCGACGTCCTCGTCGACGGCGGGAACTCCTCGCACCGCGACGACCTCGAGCGCTCCGCGCGCTACGCCGCGCGCGGCGTGCGCTACGTCGACGTCAGCACGAGCGGCGGCGTCCTCGGCCTCGAGCGCGGCTACTGCCTCATGATCGGCGGCGACGCCGACGCGGTCCGGTTCCTCGATCCGGTGTTCCGGGCGCTCGCGCCGGGTCGCGACACCGCCGAGCCGACCCCGGGACGCCCCGCGGACGACACCGCGTCGCAGGGCTACCTCCACTGCGGCCCGAGCGGCGCCGGTCACTTCGTGAAGATGGTCCACAACGGGATCGAGTACGCGCTCATGGCCGCCTACGCCGAGGGGCTGAACCTCCTCGCCCACGCCGACGTCGGCGCGCGGGAGCGGGCGGCCGACGCGGAGACCGCGCCGCTCGAGCATCCCGACGCCTACCGCTACGACCTCGACGTCGCCGCGATCGCCGAGGTGTGGCGTCGGGGCAGCGTCGTCTCCTCCCTCCTCCTCGACCTCACCGCGGCCGCGCTCGCGGAGGACCCCGACCTCGCGGGGTTCGCCGGGACCGTCTCCGACAGCGGCGAGGGCCGCTGGACGCTCCACGCCGCGATCGACACGGGCGTGCCGGTCCACGTGCTCTCCGCGGCGGTCTTCGACCGCTTCGCCTCGCGCGGGGAGTCGGCCTTCGCGAACCGGCTCCTGTCGGCGATGCGGGCGCGCTTCGGCGGGCACGCCGAGCGCCGCTAGCCCCGCGGCGGGCCCGGAGCGGGGCCTCTGGTAGCCTTCCCGTCCCCATGGACAAGATCGGACCCAGGCACCGGATGTGCCGGCGCGTCGGCCAGGCCGTCTGCGGCCGCGCCAACTGCCCGGCGAACAAGCGCCCCTACCCGCCCGGCCAGCACGGTCGCGGGCGCAAGCGCCTGTCCGAGTACCAGGTCCGCCTGCTCGAGAAGCAGAAGCTCCGCGCGATCTACGGCGTGGGCGAGCGGCAGATGCGCGTCTACTACGACCGCGCGAGCCGCAAGACCGGGGTGACCGGCGAGGAACTCATCCGCCAGCTCGAGACCCGCATCGACGCGATCATCCTGCGCCTGGGCTTCGCGCTCACGCAGCGGCAGGCCCGCCAGCTCGTCTCCCACGGCCACGTGCTCCTCGACGGCCGGCGCATCGACGTCCCGAGCGCCCAGGTGCGCCCGGGCCAGACGCTGTCGCTCACCGAGAAGGCGAAGAACTTCGTGTCGGTCCGCGAGGCCGTCGAGATCACGCCCGACCCGCCCGCGTACCTCTACCGCAACACGAGCGAGTTCCAGGGCACGCTCTCGCGGCTGCCGGAGCGCGGCGAGGTGCCGCTCCCGGTTCCGATCGAGGAGCGGCTCGTCGTCGAGTTCTACTCCTAGGGCCCGTCCGGCCCGGATTCCGGCGCGCGATCCTCGATCGGCTGCGTCCAGCGCGGCAGTTCCGGCCCCTTCGGATCGAGCGACCATCCCCGGTGGCGTTCGGGGAGCCCCGCGACCCACGCCGGCACCTCCTCGTCGAGGAGTTCCGCGACCGCGCGCTGCGCGCGGAGCGAGAGATCCTGGTGGCGCTCCCCCTCCTGCGCGTGGAACGGGGTCCCGTAGCGGATCCGCACCGGCGGGCGTCCCGGCAGCGGCCACCAGCGCCCCTTCGGCATCGCCGCGTACGCGCCGACGATCGCGATCGGGACGATCGCCGCGCCGCTGTCGATCGCGAGTCGGGCCGTCCCGTGCCGGAAGCGCTGCATCCAGCCGTCCTTCGAGCGGCTCCCCTCGGGGAACACGACGAGGTTCCACCGCTGGCGCAGGAGCTCGCGCGCGACCTCGGTCGCGCGCTCGCCGCCCCCCCGCTCGACCGGGAAGGCAGCGAAGGCGAGCGCGACGAACTCGCGGCGCCACCAGACGTCGAAGAAGTAGTCCTTCGCGGCGCCGACCGCCGTCCGCTCGCGGAGGCGCCGCGGGAGCGTCGCGAGGATGATCGTCGCGTCGAGGTGGCTCGTGTGGTTGCTCACGAAGATCGCGGGGCCGTCGAGGCGCTCGAGCTGCTCGAGGCCGAGCACCGTGAGCGAGGTCTCGACGCGGACGAGGTTGCGGATCCCGAGGTCGAGGATCGCGGCGCGCGCCGCCGAGGCGACGCGGGTCCTCGCCCACGCGGGGTCGCCGCCGCCTCCGCGGCGCTCGCTGCTGTTCGGCTCCGGGGTTCCCATGCGGGCCGCATCATCCCATCGGCGGCGCAGCCGCGCTCGGGGAGGTGCGCCTAGGAGGCGACGACCCGCTCGGCGATCTGCACGGCGTTCAGCGCCGCGCCCTTGCGGAGGTTGTCCCCGCAGGCGAACAGCGCGATCGCGTCGGCTCGGCCGCCCGCGGCGCGGACGCGTCCGACGAGTACCTCGTCGCGCCCAGCCGCGTCGAGCGGCGTCGGGAAGCGGTCCCCCGCCGCGTCGTCGACGAGCTCGACGCCGGGAGCGGCGGCGATCGCCGCGCGCGCGTCGTCCGGCGAGATCGGGCGGTCGAAGGTCGCGAGGACCGACACCGCGTGCCCGACGAGGACCGGCACGCGCACGCAGGTCGCGATGACCTCGAGGTCGGGGAGGCCGAGGATCTTCCGCGTCTCGCGCACCATCTTCGTCTCCTCGAACGACGACCCGGTCGCCGGGTCGAGGACGTCGATGCGCGGGACGACGTTGTAGGCGATCGTCCGGCCCACGACCGGGCCGACGGGGAGCGTCGCGACGTCGGGGTGGAGGAGCTCGTCCTCCCGACCGCGGAGGGCGTCCATCTGGCCCCGGAGCTCCTCGATCCCCTTGTTCCCCGCGCCGGAGACCGACTGGTACGACGACGTGACGAGCGAGCGCAGGCCCGCGACCCGATGGAGCGGGACGACCGCCATGAGCGCGGTGATCGTCGTGCAGTTCGGCACGGAGATGACCCGCGGGCCCGACGCGAGCGCCTCGGGGTTCACCTCGGGGATCACGAGCGCGGCATCGTCGTCCATGCGGAACGCGCTCGAGTTGTCGATGCAGGTGGTGCCCGCGGCCGCGGCCCCGGGGACCCATCCCTTCGCGACCCCGCTCCCGCACGACGACAGCGCGAGGTCGACCCCGCGGAGCGCCTCGGGCGTGAGCTCGCGCACCGTGAGCTCGTCGTCGCGGAACCGCACGCGGGAGCCGGTGGATCGCGCGGACGCGAGCGGGACGACCTCGTCGACGGGGAACCGGCGCTCCTCGAGGATCCGGAGCATCTGCCGGCCCACCGCGCCGGTCGCGCCGACGACCGCGACGCGCATCAGCGGAACGCCCAGGTGCCGAGCATCGCCTCGAGCGCGTCGAGCGCCTCGGGGAACCCGGCCTCGGTCTCGTTCAGGGTGACCCGCCAGCCGATCGCGCCCCGCACGAGCACGATCTCGCGGGTGCGGTACTCCGTGCCGTCCTCCGAGGTCGAGACGAGGTCCCAGCGCCGTGCCGGGATGCCGGCGACGGTGATGCGGACCTCGTCGCGGGGACGGAGCCCGGCTTCGGTGTCGCGCGCGCGGACGATCGCCGCCCAGCCGTCGAGGTCGGTCGCGTCGGGCAGGTCGACCGCCTCGACCATCACCGAGGCCGTTCCGCCCTCCGCCGAGAAGCCGTCGAGGGTCGCGCCGTCGCCGAAGCGAGCGGGTGCGGAGGTCCAGCCCGCCGGGACGCTCAGGCAGTAGCCGAAGGCACCCGACTCGAACGACCGTCCCTCGCAGGGGTTCGGACGCAGCGTGGCGTAGGAGATCCCCGCGGCGACCGTCGCGACGAAGAGGCCGACCACGATGTAGTGCCGCCACCGCGACGGCGGCTTCCGGGTCGCGACCTCGATCGGTGGGCGCTCCGACGGGGCCCGCCGCGCGATGAGCGCGGCGGGGCCCGGCGCGAGCGAGCCACCGCAGGTCGCGCAGGTCTCGCGGTCCTCGTCGTTCGCGTTGCGGCAGGCGGGACAGACGATCACGGTTCGCTCCCGAGCACGTCGCCCTCGAGCCCGAAACGCGCGTGGACGGCGCGCACGGCGCGCTCGGCGTCCTGCGCGCGGATCACGCACGACACGCGGATCGGCGAGGTCGAGATCATGTCGATGTTGATGCCCTCGGCCGCGAGGGCGTCGAACATGTCGGCCGCGACGCCGGGGTTCGACTTCATGCCCGCGCCGACGAGGGAGAGCTTCGCGATCGCGTCGTCGACGCTCGAGCGCACCGCGCCGACCTCGGGCGCGATCGCGTCGAGCGCGGCGGTCACCCGGACGAGGTCGTCCTTGCCGACCGTGAAGGAGAGGTCGGTGCGACCCTCGCGCGAGACGTTCTGGACGATCATGTCGACGTTGATGCCGGCGTCGGCGACCGCGCGGAAGAGCCGGGCGGCGACGCCGGGTCGGTCGGGGACGTCGTCGAGCGTCACCTTCACCTCGGAGGCGTCGAGCGCGATGCCCCGGATGAGCGCCTGCTCCATCATCCCCACGTCCTCCACGACCCAGGTGCCGGGCCCTCCCGAGAAGGAGGAACGCACGTTGAGCGGCACGCCGGTCCGCCGAGCGTACTCCACGGACCGGGTCTGGAGGACCTTCGCGCCCGCCGCCGCGAGCTCGAGCATCTCCTCGTACGAGATGCGGTCGATCCGGCGCGCGGCGGGCTCGATCCGCGGGTCGGCGGTGAACACCCCGTCGACGTCGGTCCAGATCTCGCAGACGTCGGCGCCGAGCGCCGCCGCCATCGCGACCGCGGTCGTGTCGGAGCCCCCGCGGCCGAGCGTCGTGACGTCGTAGTTCGTCGACAGCCCCTGGAACCCGGCGACGATGACGACGTTGCCCGCGTCGAGGGATTCCCGGATCCGCTGCGGGCGGATCTCGACGATGCGGGCCTTCCCGTGCTGGGTGTCGGTGATGATGCCCGCCTGCGAGCCCGTGTAGGAGGCCGCGCGCACCCCGCGCGCGTTGATCGCGATCGCGAGGAGCGACATCGCGATGCGCTCGCCAGCGGTGAGGAGCATGTCGAGTTCGCGCGGCTCGGGGACGTCGGTGATCTCGGCCGCGAGCGCGAGGAGGTCGTCGGTGGTGTCCCCCATCGCGGAGACGACGACGACGACGTCGTCGCCGGCGGCGCGGGCCGCGACGACGCGGTCGGCGACCGCCGCGATTCGAGCGGCGTCGGCGACCGAGGTGCCGCCGTACTTCTGCACGATGATCGCCACGTTCGCCTCCCGGACCACCGAGGGTAGCAAGGGCCCGGCCCGGGCCCGCCTCAGCGCCCGAGGACCTGCCGCAGGAAGTCGAGCTCGGCCCGGTAGCGCGCCACGACGACCTCGTCGGACCCGCCCATGTGCGAGGCGCGCGGGATGACGACGAACCGATGAGGCGCGCCCTTCGCGTAGAGGACCGCGGAGAGGCGGAGCGAGTGCGCGGCGAACACGTTGTCGTCGGCGAGGCCGTGGAGGAGCAGGAGCGGCCGCGTGAGGCCCCGTTCCTCCGCGTGGAACACCGGCGAACTCCGGTCGTAGACGTCGCCGCGCGGACCCGGCATGCCGAGGTAGCGCTCGGTGTAGTGCGTGTCGTAGAGGCGGTTGTCCGCGTTCGGCGCGCCGGAGACCGCGCCGTGGAAGACGTCGGGGCGCAGGATGACCGCGATCGCCGCGAGCATCCCGCCGAAGGACCATCCGCGGATCGCGACGCGCGAGCGGTCGAGGAAGCCGAGGTCGGCGGTCGCCGCCTCGAGGCCGTCGACCTGGTCCTCGAGCGTCACCGTGAAGTCGCCGGCGACCTCGCGCTCCCACGCGAGTCCGCGACCGGGCGTGCCGCGGCCGTCGATGACGAGGACCGCCGCGCCGAGCCGATCGGCGAACCACTGCTCCTCGCGGAACCCGCCACTCCATCGCGACACCTCGACCACGTGCGGTCCCCCGTAGGGGCTGAGCAGGACCGGGAGCGATCCGTCGGGTTCGCGGCCGTCGGGCAGGAGGAGCGCGGCGCGCAGGCGCCGCGCTCCGAGTTCGAGGAACCGCGGCGCCGGCTCGACGACCGGGCGCTCGCCGCGATCGACGAGCGTCGCGACGACCGCACCCTCGCGACGGACCTCGACGACCGGCACCTGGGCGTCCTCGCGGAGCGATCGCATCGCGACGGTGCCGCCGCCGACCGCCGCCGCGTGGACGCCCGCGCCCGCGCTCACGCGCTCGAGGCCGCCGGCGCCCGCGCGGTACACGTGCTCCTCGGTCGGCTCGTCGTTCGCCACGAACCACACGTCGCCGCCGTCGGTGCCGATCACCGAGTGGACCTGGAGGCCGGGCGGGGTCGCGGGCGCGCCGTCGATCGCGAGCCGACGGGTGTCGTCGTCCTGCACGGCCGCGACGACGCGCCCGTCGACGAGCCGCGTCGGCGAGCCCGCGACGAGCTCGACCCAGTGCGCGTCGGTCTCGACCCGCCCGACCCGGGTCGCCCCGGTCGCCGCGTCGACCTCGAGCAACCGGGTCTCGCGCTGGTCGCGGGACTGGACGAGGAGCGTGAGCGGCGAGCCGGCGGCCCAGGACGCCCGGGCGAGGTACTCGAAGCGCTCGGGCTCGTCCCAGCGCACGTCGACGCAGCGGCCGCCGACGACCTCGAGGAGGTGGAGCGTGACGATCGCGTTCGGCGTGCCCGCCCGCGGGTAGCGCATCGGCCGCGGCCGCGTGCCGGGGTCGGTCGGATCGGAGAGCCACCAGGTCTCGACCGGGTTCTCGTCGACCCGGGTCGCCGCGATCCACGCGCCGTCGGGCGACCACCAGAACCCCTCGAACCGGCGCATCTCCTCGGCGGCCGCGAAGTCCGGGAGCCCCCAGGACACCGCGGCGTCCGAATCGGAGGCGAGCACCCGCGGCGCGCCGTCGGGGAGGTCCTGCACGTGGAGGTCGCCGTCGACGACGTAGGCGGCGCGCGTCCCGTCGGGCGACAGGCGCGGGAGGTCCGGCGTCCCCGGGGTCGGGACGACGACCGTCGTCCCCGCCGCGACGTCGGTGAGCCGGAGGCGGCCGCCCGACACGAAGAGCGCGCGCGCGAACGCGGCATCGGTCGCGTAGGCGACGACGCCCCCGCCGCGTTCGCGCGCGCGCTCGCGGCGCGCGCGCTCCGCGTCGGTGAGCGCGGTCTCGTCGCTCGCGGCGTCGAAGAGGAGCCGCTCGGCGCCGCTCGCGACGTCGAGTTCCCAGAGGTCGTTCACCGGGTCGTCGCCCGCCGGCGATCGCAGGAACAGGACCCGCGCGCCGTCGGGCGAGACCCGCACGTCGCGCGGGCGGCCGGAGGTGAGCCCGCGCGTGCGCGCGACCTGGAGCGGGAACGCGAGGTCCGCCTCGGACCAACCCTGCGGGCCGACCGCCGTCACATGTCCCTCCGACCCTCGAGCGCCTGCGAGAGCGTGACCTCGTCGGCGTACTCGAGGTCGCCGCCGACGGGGAGACCGCTCGCGAGCCGCGTGACGTGGACGCCGAGCGGCTTCAGGAGCGCCGCGACGTACATCGCGGTGGCGTTGCCCTCGAG
>JBJTYK010000164.1:0-3376 GCA_046082745.1 Actinomycetota bacterium
CGAGGTCCGACGCCGGGTCCTCCGACGCGAGGTCGACGACGAGGACGAGGACGCGGCAGCGTGTCACGTGGCGCAGGAACCGGTCGCCGAGGCCCCTCCCCTCGTGCGCGCCCTCGATGAGGCCGGGGATGTCGGCGAGGACGACGCGCCGCTCCCCCTCGCGCACACCGAGGTTCGGCGAGAGCGTCGTGAACGGGTACGCGGCGATCTTCGGGCGAGCGGCGGTGAGCGCGGCGAGGAGCGTCGACTTCCCCGCGTTCGGGAGCCCGACGAGCCCGACGTCGGCGACGCTCCGCAGCTCGACGCGGAGGATGCGTTCCTCGCCCGCCTCCCCCGCCTCGGCGTGCGGCGCGCGGGCGCCCTCGCCGACGAGGTCCGCGAGGAGCCCCTCGGCGTCCTCGACGCGTGTGCCGTCGGGGACCTGGATCACGAGATCGTCGCCGCGCGCCCCGTTGCGACGGTTCTTGCCGCCCGCGGTCCCGTGCGGCGCGCGCTGATGCGGGTGGTCGGCGAGCCAGGCGAGGTCCTGCACGCCGGTCGTCGCGACGAGGACGACGTCGCCGCCGTTGCCGCCGTCGCCGCCGTCGGGACCGCCGCGCGGCTTGAACGGCTCGGAGAGCATCGAGGACGAGCCGTCGCCGCCGCGACCGCCCCGGACCTCCACGCGTGCCTCGTCCACGAATCCCATGGCCCTAGCGTGGCAGATGGCCGCCGACGCGGGCATCATGGTCGCCATGCCCGAGCCGACGATCGTCTGGGAGGTCGACCTCCTCCGGGGCCGCCTCGACGAGCGCCGGGGCATCCTCGAGCTCGAGGAGGACGCCCTCGTGTTCCGCCCCGACGGCGCGCCGGTCGCGCGCCGGCTCGCGTTCGTCGACGTCCGACGGGTGCGTCGGACGCTCGGCTCGCCGGTGATCGTCGTCACGCACGGCGAGGCGCGCCTCGAGACCGCCTACTACTTCGTCGAACCGCCGCCGCTCCGGCCTCCGACCGAGACGGACCTCCGCCCGACGCTGCGCTCGCCGAAGCGACGGCTCCGCCGACAGGCGTTCGCGCGGCTGTCCGAGGGGGGCGTGCTGCTGCGCGACGTGCTGCGCGCGTGGGAACGGGAGCTGCGGGGGGCGGTCGCCGCCGCGCGGCGGGACTAGGCGCCCGGCTCGATCGAGGCGAGCTTGCGGCCGCGGGACTCCGAGAAGCGGACGACCCCGGCCTTCAGCGCGAAGAGCGTGTCGTCGCCGCCGATGCCGACGTTGCGACCCGGGTGGATCCGCGTGCCGCGCTGGCGGACGATGATCGACCCGGCCGGGACCTCCTGTCCCCCGAACGCCTTGACTCCGAGCCGCTTCGACTCGGAGTCGCGCCCGTTGCGGGACGAGCCGCCGCCCTTCTTGTGTGCCATGGCGAGGAGGCTACCAGCGGGCCCGGGAGGCCGGCTACCCCTCGCTCGCCGCGGCGCGGGCCGCGCCGAGCGAGATGCCGGTGATCTCGACGAGGGTGTAGCGCTGGCGGTGGCCGCCGCGCCGGGCGTAGCCGGACTTGTTCTTGTACTTGAAGATCCGGACCTTCTCGCCCTTCTCCTCGCCCGCGAGCTTGCCGGTCACGGTCGCCTTCGCGAGCTCCTTGCCCACGTGGGTCGTGCCCGCGTCGTCCACGACGAGGAGCGGCTGGAAGGTGACCGTCCCGGAGTCCTCGGCGAGGAGTTCGACCTCGACGACGTCGCCCGGGGCGACCTTCATCTGCTTGCCGCCGGTCCTGATCACCGCGTACATGGCATGGCCTCCTAGTTCACGTCGTAGGTGAGGAGCACCCCCCGACCCTCGCAGGTCGGGCAGGTCTCGGAGAACGACTCCAGCAGTCCACCAGACACGCGCTTGCGCGTCACCTCGAGGAGTCCGAGCGGGCTGATGTCGAAGACCTGGGAGCGGGACTTGTCCTGCGCCATGGCCTCCCGCATCGTGTCGATGACCTTCCGCTTGTTCTGGTCGAGGAGCATGTCGATGAAGTCGATGACGATCATCCCGCCGATGTCGCGGAGCCGCAGCTGCCGCGCGGCCTCGCGGGCGGCCTCGAGGTTCGTGTTCACGACGGTCTCCTCGAGGTTCGTGCTCCCGACGGCCTTGCCGGTGTTCACGTCGATCACCGTGAGGGCCTCGGTGCGGTCGATGATGAGGTAGCCGCCGGACGGCAGCCACACCTTGCGGTCGAGGCCCTTGTGGATCTGCTCGACCACGTGGTACTCCTCGAACACCGGCAGCGCGCCCTCGTGGAGGTGCACCTTCTCGCGGAGGTCGGGCGCGACCTTCCCGAGGTACTCCGTGACGAGGCCGTAGACGCGCGGCGAGTCGGTCGCGAGTTCGCGGAACTCCTCGTCGGTGAACAGGTCGCGGACCGCGCGCACGGTGAGCTCGGGCTCCTCGTAGAGGACCTCCGGCGCCTTCGCGCGCTTCGACTTCTGCTCGATCTCCTTCCAGGTCTCGAGCAGCCCGTCGACGTCGCGGCGCAGGTCCTCCTCGCTCGCGCCCTCGGCGGCGGTGCGGACGATGAGCCCGTGGCCCTCGGGCCGCAGCTGCTTCAGGAGGGTCTTCAGGCGCTTGCGCTCGTCGTCGGGGAGTCGGCGGCTGATGCCCGTCACGTCCTGATCGGGCGCGAGGACGAGGAACCGTCCGGGGAGGGAGATCTGCGCGGTGAGGCGCGCCCCCTTGCCGCCGATCGGGTCCTTCGTCACCTGCACGAGGACCGCCTTGCCGGGTCGCAGCGCCTGCTCGATCCGCTGGGCGGGACCCTCGAGGTCCTCGGCGGCCCAGTTCACCTCGCCGGCGTAGAGCACGGCGTTGCGGCCGCGGCCGACGTCGACGAACGCGGCCTCCATGCCGGGGAGCACGTTCTGCACGCGACCGAGGTAGACGTTGCCGACCATCGACTTCGCGCCGACGCGCGTCACGTAGTGCTGCACGAGGTCGCGGCCTTCGAGGATCGCGATCTGGTCGCGCTCGCCGTGCTCGGTGATGACCATGAGCTTGTCGGTGATGCGCGGCGGCAGCGGGAGCGGCTCGCGACGACGGCCGACCGCGCGCGAACGACGCGCGCGGCTGAGCCGCGTCGAGCCGGACACCTCGGCGGCGGCACCGCGACGGCGCCGCGACGGCGCGGGCGCCGTCGCGGCGCCCTCGCCTCCCGCCTTCGGCTTCGAACGGCGACGCCCTCCGCGACCGCGTCCGCCGCCGGAGGCGGCTTCCTCGGACGGGGCCTCCTCGGCGGCGGCACCCTCCGCGGACTCGCCGCCCTCGGCGGTCGCGGGCTTGCGGCGGGGAACCACGACGACGCCAAAACAGACAGGCCCCCACAGCACCCACAGGCCCCCCCCCATCTTCCCTCC
>JBJTYK010000165.1:0-3947 GCA_046082745.1 Actinomycetota bacterium
GGCGGCTCGATCGACGCAACGTACATCGGCCCGGGGCCCTCGACGTCGCTCTTCCTCCAGTCCGGAGATGTCGCCGTGGTCTCCGGAGTGGCGGCCGGAGGTGCGTCGCTCGTCGTACGCGCGGGGGCGGGGATCACGACCCCGGCGGACCTGTCCGGGAAGCGCCTCGCGGTGCCGGGCGTCGGCAACACCCAGGACGTCGCGCTCCGCACCTGGCTCCGCACGCAGGGGCTCGATGCGAACGATGCGGGGGGCGACGTGAACGTCGCGGCCGTCGACAACAAGACGCTCGTCCAGCTCTTCGAGCAGGGCCAGCTCGACGGCGCGTGGGAGCCGGAGCCGTGGCCGACGATCCTCGAGGCCGAGGGGCTCGCCACGACGCTCGTCGACGAGGCGACGCTCTGGCCGGACGGCCTCTTCGTCACGACGAACCTGCTCGTGAACACGACGTACGCCGAGACCCACCCCGAACTCGTCCGCAAGCTCGTCGAGGCGAACGTCCGCGCGATCCGGTTCATCGAGGAGGACCCGGTCGCCGCGAAGGCGGCGGCGCAGGCGGGACTCGTGAAGGCGGGCGCCCCCTCGCTCGACCAGGCGGTCGTCGACGCGGCGTGGGACAAGCTCACGTTCACATGGGACCCGGTCGCCGTGAGCCTCGCGGACGGAGCGCGGAACGCCTTCGAACTCGGGTTCCTCGACACCGATCCCGCCGGTATCCTCGCGATCTACCGTCTCGACGACCTGAACGCCGTGCTCGCGGAGCTCGGAGAGGATCCGGTGGAGGTGCCGACCGCGTGACCGATACGACCCCGAGGCTCTCCGTCGTCGCTTCGAGCGGCGCCGATCGACCGAAGCTCTCCGCGGTCGGGGTCTCGAAGTCGTTCCGCAACGCACGGGGCGACCGCGTCCATGCGCTCGGACCCGTCCATCTCGACGTGGCCCAGGGGGAGTTCGTCAGCCTCCTGGGCCCGTCGGGGTGCGGGAAGTCCACGCTCCTCAACGTCTTCGCCGGCCTCGAGAAGCCGGACGAGGGGGATGTCCGCATCGACGGTGAGCCGATCGTGCGGCCGGGGCCGGACCGCGCGGTGCTCTTCCAGGATCCGGCGCTCTTCCCGTGGAAGAACGTCCGCGGCAACGTGGAGTTCGCGCTCGAACTCATCGGCGTTCCGCAGGAGGAGCGCACGGAGCGCGCGATGGAGTGGCTGAAGCGGGTGCACCTCGGACGCTTCGCGGAGGCGCAGCCGCACGAGCTCTCCGGCGGCATGCGGCAGCGGGCGGCGATCGCCCGCGCGCTCGCCTGCCGACCCGAGGTGCTGCTCGCCGACGAGCCGTTCGCCGCGCTCGACGCGCAGACCCGCGAGATCCTCCAGGAACTCCTCCAGGACGTGTGGCTCGAGACCCGGACCACCTTCATCTTCGTGACGCACAACGTCCGGGAGGCGGTGTTCCTCGCGGACCGCGTGGTCCTCATGTCGGCGCCACCCGGGATGCTGCTCGCCGAGCACCGGATCAGCGTCGAGCGCCCGCGGGGGATCGAGGACCCGCTCCTGTCGAAGGTCGTCGTCGACATCCACGATCACCTCTCGAAGGAGGTGGACAAGGTTGTCGCGCGCGAAGCGGATCTCTGAGCAGCTCGGGCCGCGCATCGCCGCGATCGCGGCGCTCCTCGTCGTGTGGCAGCTCGTCGCGACGAGCGGGTTCTTCAACGAGAGCGTGTTCCCCGGTCCGGTGGAGGTGCTCTCCGCCTTCGCGCGTGACTTCTTCACCACGGAGCCCCCGCGCGAGTCGATCCTCGCCGCGATGACGGCGAGCCTCATCCGGCTCATCGTCGGCCTCGCGGTCGGCGTGACCCTCGGGACGCTCATCGGGCTCGGCATGGCCGCGTCGAGCCGGATCCAGTGGAGCATCGGGAGCCTCATCAGCGGCCTCCAGGCGCTCCCGTCGATCTCGTGGCTCCCCCTCTCGATCCTGTGGTTCGGACTCTCCGAGCGCGCGATCCTGTTCGTCGTCGTCATCGCCGGGATCCCCGCCGTCGCGATCGCGACGGCGGCGAGCATCCGGCTCGTGCCGCCGCTGCTCATCCGCGCGGGTCGAACGCTCGGGGCGCGACGCTGGGTGCTCTACCGCCGGGTGATCCTCCCGGCCGCCGTGCCGGGCTACATCGGCGGGCTCCAGCAGGCGTGGGCGCTCTCGTGGCGCGGCCTCATGGCGGGCGAGCTCATCTCGACGGGCGGGAAGGGCCTCGGGCACCTGCTCGATGCGAACGCGCAGTCGTTCCGAACCCCGGACATCTTCGCGGTGATGCTCATGATCATGGGCGTCGGGATGCTCGTCGAGGCGGCGTTCGGCGTGCTCGATCGCCGCGTGCGGAGCCGCCGGGGGCTGCTGCTCCCGGCCTGATCGCCGACCGTCGGTCTCCTGCTACGGTCGGCCGATGGAACCCGCTGCGCCGGAGGTCCACCCGTCCGCCAACCCATCCGAGCGCGCGGCGATCCGAGCCGCGCTCGGCCGGGTCGGCGCGTGGTCGTTCGCGCTCGAGGCGCTGCCGGCCGACGAGGAGGCCGGGGCCGCGCGCGCGATCGAGGACCTCGGCTTCCCGGCGATCTGGGTCCCGGAGAGCGTCACGAGCCGCGAGGTCATGAGCCACGCCGCGTGGCTCCTCGCGAGCACCGAGCGCGCGGTCATCGCCACCGGCATCGCGAACATCTGGGCGCGCGACGCGGTCGCGATGGCGAACGGGTGGCGGATGCTCACCGACGCGTACCCGGGGCGGTTCCTCCTCGGCCTCGGTGTCAGCCACGAGCCGTCGGTGGCGCGGCGCGGCGGGGAGTACGTCCGGCCGCTGTCGCGGATGCGCGCGTACCTCGACGAGATGGACCGCTCGGCGTCGTCCGCTCCGGAACCGGCCGCACCGCCGATGCGGATGCTCGCGGCGCTCGGGCCGAGGATGCTCGAACTCGCCGCGCAGCGCGCGCTCGGCGCGCACCCGTACTTCGTCCCCGTCGAGCACACCGCGTTCGCGCGGAAGTGGCTCGGCCCCGACCCGGTGCTCGCGGTCGAGCTCGCGGTCGTCCTCGAGACCGATCCCGCCGAGGCGCGTCGCGTCGCGCGCGGGTACGCGACGCACTACCTTTCGATGGCGAACTACGCGAACAACCTGCGTCGGATGGGCTGGTCCGACGCCGACGTCGCGGGCCGGGGGAGCGACGCGATCATCGACGCGCTCATCGCGTGGGGCGACGAGGACCGCATCGCCTCGCGGGTGCGCGAGCACCTCGACGCCGGCGCCGACCACGTCTGCGTGCAGGTGCTCTCGCGCGACGACGCCGAGGTCGGTCTCGACGACCTCCGGGCGCTCGCGCCCGCGCTCCTCGGCTAGCGGCCGGGGACGACCTCGCAGCGGTTCTCGCCGAGCCACGCGCCGAACGTCGCGCGGTGGCGGGCGACCCACCGGTAGAGCCGCTCCGTCGTGCGCGGCGTCGCCGCGGGGAGCCACGCGACGAGCCACCCGCCCGGCAGCAGCCGCAGCAGCGGCGCGACCGCGGCGCCGGCCGAGCGGGCCGTGCCGTCGGGCGCGACGAGGTGCCAGGAGGCCGCGCGCTCCTCGGGCGTGCGGTGGGGGAGCAGCGCCGGGATCGAAGGGTCGGAGAGCGCGAGCGGGGCGAGCCGGCCGCGTCGGTCCCAGCGCAGGATGCGCGCCGCCGACCAGCGGCAGAACCCGCAGGCGTCGTCGTAGACGAGCCGGTGCCGCGCCTCCACGGTCAGCTCGAGAAGCGGTTGCTGCCGCCGCCGAAGGCCCTGCGCACCCACCAGGCGATGAGCCCCGCGAGGATCGCCGCGGTCAGCATGAACGCCATGAGGATGACGAACGTGACCTTCAGGACCGCCCCGAGGATGCCGAAGATCGAGGCGAGGAGGAGCAGGAGCAGGATGAACACGGTCATGCA
>JBJTYK010000166.1:0-7594 GCA_046082745.1 Actinomycetota bacterium
CTCGCCCACGGGCTCGTCCACCGGGTCGCGCCCGCGGGGCAGGCGCTCGCCGAGGCGACGGCGGTCGCGCGGGCGTTCGCCGAGGGTCCGACGCGCGCGTACGCTGCGGCGAAGGCCGCGCTGCGGGCCGCGGGCGGCGACCTCCGTCCGGGGCTCGCGCTCGAGCTCGACGCGTTCGGGGCGCTGTTCTCGACCGAGGACCGGCGCGAGGGCATGGCGGCGTTCGCGCAGAAGCGCCCGCCGCGGTTCACGGGGAGGTAGGCGTGGAGGTCCGACAGGCGCTCCCGGAGGACGTGCCGGCGCTCGTCGCGCTGTTCCAGGAGCTCGACCGGATGCAGAGCGACTGGCGCGTGTTCACCCCGCGTCCCGGCTTCTACGACCAGGTCGGCGAGAAGTACCGCGAGGCGATGCAGGGACCGGACTCCCTCGTGATCGTCGCCGAGGACGGCGGCGAGGTCGTCGGGATGGCCTACGGCGAGGTGAGCCAGCCCTCGCGGTTCTCCGACGAGCGCGCGCTCGAGCTCTCCGGCGTCGTGGTTCGCTCCGGCTACCGCGGACGCGGCGTGGGTCGGGAACTCGTCCGCGAGGCCGCGCGCTTCGCGCAGGCCGGCGGCATCGCGTGGGTGGAACTGAAGACGTTCGCGCCGAACGCGGGGGCGATGGCGTTCTGGGAGGAACTCGGCTTCTCGCCGCGCGTCGTCCAGATGACGACGCCGACCGACGCGCTCATCGACCGCCTCGCGCGCGACTAGCGCGCGAGCGCTGCCTCCCGCCACCCGCGCACGGAGCTCACGAGCGCAACGGCCTCCGCGCCGACGAACGCCGCGACCGGGATCGGCCGCTCGGCGAGCTCGCCCGAGCGGAGCAGGCGCGCCCGCGCGGCCCCCGCGAGGAGCCCGGCGTCGCGCGGCGGGGTCCACCAGCGCCCGTCGAGGCGCACCGCGAGGTTCGCGATCGGCGTCTCGGTGACCTCGCCGCGCGCGTTCACGAGGACGACCTCCGCGTCGGGATGACGTGCCGCGCGTCGGTCGTAGACGCCGCGGTTCGTCGTCTTGTGGAAGAGCCACACGTCGGCGGGGTCGACCGGCTCGTCGTCGAGGACGAGCGGGACGGGACCCTCGGGCGGGGCGGGGAGGTCCCCGACCTCGAGCGCGACGGCGCCGCCGCGCGCGAGCGCGAGGCGCACGCGCCGCGGTGCGCGCTCGAGCGCGGCGGCGCCCCCGAGCGCGTCCCGGACGGCTCCCTCGTCGTGGACGAACCCGAAGTAGCGCGCGGACGACGCGAGCCGCGCGAGGTGGTCCTCGAGGTCCGCGTACGCGCCGTCCTCGAGCCGGAGCGTCTCGACGAGGTCGAACGCCGGCCGCGCCGCGGCGAGCACCCGGGTCTTCGCGAGGGCCTCCGCGTACTCGGCGTCGGGGTCGGACGCGTACGTGATGCCGCCGCCCGCCCCGTACTCGGCCGCCCCGGTCGCCGCGTCGACGACGGCGGTGCGGATCGCGACGTTGAACGCGGCGCGCGGCCCCTCCGCCCCGGGCGGCGCGACGTAGCCGACCGCGCCGCAGTAGACGCCCCGTGGGGCGTCCTCGAGGTCGCGGATGAACCCCATCGTGCGCACCTTCGGCGCGCCGGTGACCGAGCCGCAGGGGAAGAGCGCGCGGAACACGTCGAGGAGCGTCGTGGCGGGTCGCGGCTCGCACGCGACGGTCGAGGTGAGCTGCCACACGGTCTCGTAGCGCTCGAGGTCGAACATCGACGGCACCGCGACCGTCCCCGGGCGGGCGATCCGCCCGAGGTCGTTGCGGAGGAGGTCGACGATCATCGCGTTCTCGGCACGGTCCTTGTCCGAGGCGGCGAGCGCCTCGGCGATCGCGAGGTCCTCCTCCTCGTAGCGGCCGCGGAGCGCCGTCCCCTTCATCGGCCGCGTCGTGACGCGGCCGCCGTCGAGTTCGAAGAAGAGCTCGGGCGACGCGGAGGCGATCCGGTGCCGTCCGGTGTCGAGGTACGCGCCGTAGCCGCCGCGCTGCGCGAGGACGAGGTCGCGGTAGAGCCCGCGGACGTCGCCCGCGATGCGCGCGCGCAGGCGGATCGTGAAGTTCACCTGGTACGTGTCGCCCGCGGCGATCGCCTCGCGGATCGCGGCGACGTCGGCGCAGTAGCGGTCGGGGTCGACCTCCGCGCGCCACGCGGAGCCGTCGGCGCCGGGCGCGGGGGCGTGGGCGGCCGGCGGCGGGTCGGCGGCGACGCGCCGACCGAAGAGGCCGAACCACGCGAGGGGCAGGCCCGGCACCGGGTCGCGGACGACGAGCGCGGGAGCGAGCCCGGGAGCGGCCTCGTACGCGACGAACCCGACCGCCCAGAGCCCGCGCGCCGCCGCCGCCTCGGCCGCGTCGATCGCGCCGGCGACCTCGTCGATCCGCAGCGCCTCGACGGCCCCCTCGGGTTCCTCGAACCGGAACGACCGTTCGCGGCCGGCCCGGAGGTCGTCGAGTCGGGCCTCGATCACCGGTCTCCGGCGCGCGCCTCGAGCTCCGCGATGAGCCGGGGGAGGACCTCGAGCGCGTCGCCGACGACGCCGAGGTCGGCTAGGCGCAGGATCGGCGCGTCCGCGTCGCGGTTCACGGCCACGATGCGGCGCGAGCCCTGCATCCCGACGAGGTGCTGCGTCGCGCCGCTGATGCCGAACGCGAGGTAGACGTCGGGCTTCACGGTCTTGCCGGTCTGTCCGATCTGGCGGCTGTAGGGGACCCAGCCCGCGTCGACGACGGCGCGCGTCGCGCCGACCGCCGCGTCGCCGAGGAGCGCCGCGAGGCGTTCGAGGAGCGCGAAGTTCGACGCCTCGCCGAGGCCGCGGCCGCCGGCCACCACCGCGCGCGCCTGCTCGAGCCGCGGGCCGGCGGCCGCGGCCTCGTGCCGCTCGACGCGCCGCGCGCGACGCAGGTCCTCCGGGACGTCGGCCGCGACCGGCACGACGCGCGCCGTCCCGCCGACGGGCTCGGCCGCGAACGACTTCGGTCGGACGAGGACGATGCGCGGCGCCGGGCCGTCGAGCGCGGTCGTGACGACCCGCGCCCCACCCTCGACGCGCGTCTCGACGCGCTCGGCCAACGGCAGGTCGGTCGCGTTCGCGACGAGGGTCCCGCCGGTGCGCGCCTGGAGCCGTCCGGCGACGTCGCGCGCGTCGTAGGTCGTCGGGAAGAGGACGAGGTCGGGACGCTCCGCCGCGACGAGCGCGTGGAGCGCGTGCGCCGCCGGCTGGGAGAGCGCGTCGGCGAAGACGGGGTCGTCGCTCGCGTAGACGGTGCGCGCGCCGTGCGCGCCGAGGTCGGCGACCGCGGCCGTGGCGCCCGGCCCGAGCGCGACGGCCGACGCCTCGCCGAGCGCGCGCGCCCGCGTGAGGAGTTCGAGCGCCGAGGGGTGGAGCCCCTCGGGCCGCAGTTCCGCCCAGACCCAGACCGACGTCACAGGAGCTTCGCCTCCGCGAGGAGGTCGGCGATGCGCCGGGGCGCGTCGTCCGCGCCGACGATCTCGCCCGCCGCGCGCCCCGGCGCATCGGCGATCGCCTCGACGCGCTGCGCGGGCGCGACGTCGGCCGCGGTGAGGCCGAGGTCGGCGAGCGCGAGCGTCTCCACCGGCTTCTGCTTCGCCGCCATGATGCCCTTGAGCGTCGGGTAGCGCGGCTCGTCCGCGCTCGCGGTGACGGTGACGAGCGCCGGGACCGGCGCCTCGACGACGTCGTAGCCCTGTTCGGTCTGGCGCTCGACGCGGAGCGTCGTGCCGTCGACCGCGATCGCGCGCGCGAACGTGAGCCCGGGGACGCCGAGGAGTTCCGCGACCGCGATCGGGACGGTGCCGGTGTAGCCGTCGGTGGACTCGACGCCGCCGACGACGAGGTCGAAGCCCGTCCGCGCGACCGCCGCCGCGAGGACCCGCGCCGTGGCGAGCGCGTCCGCGCCGCGGAGCGCCGGGTCGGTCACGAGGACGCCGCTCGCGGCGCCCATCGCGAGCGCCTTCTTCACGGCCGCGAGGGCGTCGGCCGGGCCCATCGAGACGACCGCGACCTCGCCGCCGGTCGCCTCGGCGACCCGGAGCGCGGCCTCGACCGCGTACTCGTCGCCGGGGTCGAGCGACCCCTCGACGCCCTCCCGGACGAGGAGGTGGTCGGGGCCGATCTCCGGGGTCCCCTGGGGAGCCGGGACGTGCTTCGCGAGCACGACGACGCGCATGCGCGGAGCATACCGACGCGCGCCGTGCCGAAGGAGGGCGCCCGTAGACTTGGCCCGTGGCGCGCGCGTCCGTGCTCGTCGGGATGTCCGGAGGGGTCGACTCCTCCGTCGCCGCCTGCCTGCTCGCCGAGGCCGGCTACGAGGTCCTCGGCTCCCACCTCGAGCTCGTCCGTTCCGAGGGCGGGCTCGACCACGGCTGCTGCGGGCCGACCGCGCGGGCCGACGCCGCGGCGGTCGCCGCGATCGGCGGGTTCCCGTTCGAGGTCGTCGACCTGCGCGCGACCTTCGAGGAGACCGTCCTCGCCGACTTCGTCGGCGAACACGCCGCGGGCCGCACCCCGAACCCCTGCGCGCGCTGCAACGAGGCGATCAAGTTCGGCGCGTTCCTGCGCCGCGCCGACGACCTCGGCATCGACCTCGTCGCGACCGGCCACTACGTGCGCGCCGAACGCGGCGCCGACGGCGCGTTGCGCCTGCTGCGCGGCCCCGACCGCGGGAAGGACCAGTCGTACATGCTCGCCGGCCTCGGACAGGCGGAACTCGCGCGGTCCCGCTTCCCGGTCGGCGGGATGGCGAAGCGCGAGACGCGCGCGCACGCGGAGCGCCTCGGCCTGCCGGTCGCGGCGAAGCCCGACTCGCAGGAGGTCTGCTTCGTCGCCGACGGCGACCACCGCGCGTTCCTCCGCGGCCTCGCGCCCGACCTCGAGCGCCCCGGCGACGTCGTCGACGTCGACGGCACCGTCCTCGCGCGCCACGACGGGCTCGCGGGCTTCACCGTCGGCCTGCGGCGCGGGCTCGGCGTCTCCGCGCCGACGCCGACGTACGTCCTCGAGCTCGACGCGTCGAGCAACCGCGTCGTCGTCGGCCCCGGTGAGCTCCTCGCGCGGCGGGGCCTCGTCGCCGACCGCGCGCGTTGGGTCGCCGGTCGCCCGCCCGCCGACGGTCCCTTCGAGGCCGAGGCGCAGATCCGCTACCGCGGCGACGCCGTCCCCGCGGTCGTCGAGGTGACCGGTGGCGAGGTCGCGGTCACGTTCCGCGCGCCGCAGCGCGGCGTCGCGCCGGGCCAGTCGGTCGCGTTCCTCCGCGGCGACGAGGTCCTCGGGTCCGCGCGGATCCTCCGGAGCGCCTGAGACCCGTGGCCGGCACGGCGGAACGCGAGCGCGCCGACGCGAAGGTCCGCGTCGAGGAGCTCCGCGAGGAGATCAACCACCACGCGTACCGCTACCACGTCCTCGACGAGCCGGAGATCGCCGACGCCGAGTACGACGCCCTCGTCCGGGAACTCGCCGGGCTCGAGGAGCGCTTCCCGGAACTCGTCACCCCCGACAGTCCGACGCAGCGGGTCGGCGCGCGACCCGCGGAGCTCTTCGCGCCGGTGCGCCACCGCGCCCGGATGTACTCGCTCGACAACGTGTTCTCGGAGGAGGAGCTCCGCGCCTGGGCCGACCGCGTGGAACGCGCGGTCGGCCCGGGCGCCCGCTACTCGTGCGAGCTGAAGATCGACGGCGTCGCGATCGCGCTCACGTACGAGCGCGGCGCGCTCGTCCAGGGGGCGACGCGCGGCGACGGCACGACCGGCGAGGACGTCACCGCGAACGTCCGCACGGTGGCCACGATCCCCGCGCGCCTGCCGCTCGAGGCGCCCCCGGCCCTCCTCGAGGTCCGCGGCGAGATCTACCTGCCCGTCGCGGCCTTCGAGCGGCTGAACGAGGACCTCCTTGCCCGCGAGCAGCGCCCGTTCGCGAACCCGCGGAACGCCGCCGCGGGCTCGCTCCGCCAGAAGGACCCCGCCGCGACCGCGGCCCGGCCGCTCGCGCTCTGGTGTCACTCCTTCGGCGCGGCCGACGGCGTCGCGTTCGAGTCGCACTCGGGCTTCCTCGCCTGGTGCCGCGACGCGGGACTCCCGGTCGCGCCGACGGGGGAGGTCCGCGACGACCTCGACGGCGTCCTCGCCTACCTCGCGCACTGGGAGGAGCACCGCCACTCGGTCGACTGGGAGATCGACGGCGTCGTCGTGAAGGTCGACCAGCGCGCGATGCAGGACGAACTCGGCGCGACGAGCCACGCGCCGCGCTGGGCGGTCGCCTACAAGTTCCCACCGGAGGAGCGCACGACGATCCTCCGCGAGATCCGCGTCCACACCGGACGCACGGGGGTCGTGACGCCGTTCGCGTTCCTCGAGCCCGTCCAGGTCGGCGGCGTGACCGTCACGACCGCGACGCTCCACAACGAGGACGAGGTCCGCAGGAAGGACGTCCGCGAGGGCGACACGGTCGTCGTGCGCCGCGCGGGCGACGTGATCCCCGAGGTCGTCGGGCCCGTGCCCTCGCGTCGCAAGCGCGGCGCGCGCATCTGGCGCTTCCCGACGACCTGCCCGTCGTGCGAGACCGCGCTCGTGCGCGCGGAGGGGGCCGCCGCGTGGCGCTGCCCGAGCGCCCGCGGCTGCCCGTCGCAGAACCTCGAGTGGCTCCAGGCCTTCGCGAGCCGCGGCGCGATGGACATCGAGGGCCTCGGGGAGAAGACCGGCGCGGCGCTCCTCGACCTCGGCATCGTGCGCGACCCCGGCGACATCTACGCGCTCACGCCCGAGCGCCTCGCGGAGGTCCCCGGGTTCAAGGAGAGGAAGATCGCGAACCTCCTCGACAACGTCGAGGCCTCGAAGGACCGCGAGCTCTGGCGGCTGCTCGCGGGCCTGAACGTCCGCCACGTCGGCGCGACCGTCGCGCGGTCGCTCGCCGACGCGTTCGGCTCGCTCGACGCGATCGCCGCGGCGGGGGAGGACGACCTCGTCGCGGTCGAGGGCATCGGCCCGGAGATCGCCGCGAGCGTCGTCGCGTGGTTCCGCGACCGCCACCACCGCGCGCTCGTCGAGCGCCTGCGGAAGGCCGGCGTCCGGATGGCCGACCCCGTCCGCGCGCGGCCGGAGGGCGGCGCGCTCGCCGGGAAGACGCTCGTCCTCACCGGCACGCTCCCGACGCTCTCGCGCGACGACGCGACCGCGCTCGCGATCGAGGCCGGCGCGAAGGTGTCGTCGAGCGTGTCGAAGAAGACCGACCTCGTCGTCGCCGGCGAGGCGGCGGGCTCGAAGCTCGCGAAGGCGCAGGAGCTCGGCGTCGAGGTCGTCGACGAGGCGGAGTTCCTGCGCAGGATCGGGAAGGAGGGAGCGGGGAGATGACGTACTCGATCGTGGCGCGGTGCCCCGAGACCGGGGATCTCGGGGTCGCGGTGCAGTCGCACTGGTTCGGGGCGGGGCTCGTGTGCTGGGCGCGCTCGGGGGTGGGGGCGGTCGCGACGCAGGCGATGGCGCTGCTCGACCACGGGCCGCTCGGGCTCGAGGAACTCGCGGGGGGCCGCGACGCCGCCGGCGCGCT
>JBJTYK010000167.1:0-4975 GCA_046082745.1 Actinomycetota bacterium
CTTGACTGCGAGACCGACGGGTCGAGCAGGTGCGAAAGCAGGACCTAGTGATCCGACGACCCTGTGTGGAAAGGTCGTCGCTCAACGGATAAAAGGTACCCCGGGGATAACAGGCTGATCGCTCCCAAGAGTCCATATCGCCGGAGCGGTTTGGCACCTCGATGTCGGCTCGTCTCATCCTGGGGCTGGAGCAGGTCCCAAGGGTCGGGCTGTTCGCCCGTTAAAGAGGCACGCGAGCTGGGTTTAGAACGTCGTGAGACAGTTCGGTCCCTATCCGTCGTGGGCGTAGGAGACTTGCGGGGAGCTGCCCCTAGTACGAGAGGACCGGGGCGGACGAACCTCTGGTGTGCCAGTTGTCGCGCCAGCGGCACGGCTGGTTGGCCACGTTCGGCAGAGATAAGCGCTGAAAGCATCTAAGTGCGAAGCTCGCCCCAAGATGAGGTCTCCCACAGGTTGACCTGGTAAGGCCCCTCGCAGACTACGAGGTTGATAGGCCGGAGGTGGAAGCACCGTAAGGTGTTGAGCCGACCGGTACTAATAGGCCGAGGACTTGACTTTTGCTCGCGCTCGCTATCGGTTCCCGAGGAACGCTCGGGGGCACGCATCCCCATGGATGTCCAGATCGCCCGCAGGGGCGTGACGGATCCCCGTTACGGTGGCCATGGCGGAGGGGAAACACCCGGTCCCATCCCGAACCCGGAAGTTAAGCCCTCCAGCGCCGATGGTACTGCCCGGGAGACCGGGTGGGAGAGTAGGACGCCGCCGGACATCTTCGCGAAACGCCGCCCTTCGGGGCGGCGTTTCGCGTTTCCGGCCCGGTACCCTTCACGCATGGCAGGCGCGATGAAGCCCCGTCCCGGCAAGCGAGCGCCGCAGAAGCGCGTCGCGGCCACGCTGCCGAAGGACGTCCTCGGCGAGCTGCGGCAGACCGTCGCCCCGGCGAAGGCCGATCAGGCGATCGCCCGCCTCGAGCGGGCGGTGGCGCTCCTCGAGCGGGGCGACCCGCGCGGCGCCGCCGCCGAGGCGGCGAAGGCGAAGGCGCTCGCCCCCCGCTCGGCCGCCGTCCGCGAGGTCCTCGGCCTCGCGCTCTACGGCGAGGGCCGTTGGCGCGAGGCGCTCGCCGAGATGCAGACGTATCGGCGCGTGTCCGGGAGGGCCGACCAGAACCACATCATCGCCGACTGCCACCGGGCGCTCGGCAACCCGGATCGGGCGGTCCCGCTCGCCGAGGAGGCGCTCGCCGCGCGCGGCGTGCCGCTCGCGGCGCGCACCGAAGCGGTCGTCGTCGCGGCGTCGGCGCTCGCCGACCTGCGACGTTTCGACCAGGCGCTCGGGCTCCTGCGACGCGTGAAGACGCGGGAGGACGTCGGGGGCCCGGAGGTGCTCCGCGTCTGGTACGTCACGGCCGACATCCTGGAACGGGCCGGGCGCCGGGACGACGCGCGGCGGGAGTTCCGGAAGATCCTCCGCCACGACGCGGCCGCGTTCGACGCCGCCGAACGGCTCGCGGCACTCGGCTAGCCCGCGTCGGCCTCGCGCTGGCGGCGGAGCTCCCAGTAGCGGACGATTCCCATGGCGTTCATCCGCACGCTCGAGAGCGTCTCGAGGCGGTCGAGGTCGAGCCCCGCCTGCGCGCCGGTGGCGACGTCCTCGAGGGCGACCCCCCGGAGGACCTCCACGATGCGATCGAGGTCCGCGCCGACGTCGAGGGCCCTGCCGACCGCCTCGGTCCACGAGGTGAATCGGCGGATGGCGAGTTCGCAGGTGCGTTCCACCTCGGTCACCGGGCCGAAGTGAGCGAACAGCAGGAGCCCGGACCGTGCCGCCGCCCGGATCCGCGCGATGCTCGCGACTGCCGCCTCGAGGTCGTAGTCCGGTGGCGGGGTCGCGGGACGCAGGACCGGCAGGTCCGGCGGGTGGATTCCGAGCGCGTCGCCGGTGAAGACGGCGCCGGTCGCGGAGTCGACGAGGGCCACCTGGTGCTTCGCGTGTCCCGGCGTCTCGATCGCGAGCAGGGAGCGATCCCCGAGGTCGACGCGGTCGCCGTCGTCGAGGGCCCGCAGGCGGCAGGCGTCCACGGACAGGACCGGACCGAAGAGGCGGGCCATGCCCTCCTCGCCGTAGATCCTCGTGGCGCTCGCGACGAGGCGTTCGGGCTCGGCGAGGTGGCGGGCGCCGGCGCGGTGGACGTGGATCGTCGCGCGGGGGAAGGCATCTGCGATCGCGCCCACTCCGCCCGCGTGATCGAGGTGGATGTGCGTGACGACGACGTGCGCGAGGTCCGACGGTCCGATGCCGAGACGCGCGAGTCCCCCGACGACGTGCTCGCGCGAATTCGTCGGGCCGGTCTCCACGAGACACGGCTCGCTTGCCGTGAGCAGGTACGCGGCGGTGTAGCGCTCGCGGCCGCCGTAGAACGTGTCGATCGCGGTGATGCCTGGTGCGACCTCGAAGAGGATCGGCTCCACGTGCGGAGTCTAGCCGTGTCGGTAGCCGGTGCTACGGTCGCGCGTGGACGGAGGACTCGGAGGTCGTGGGATGGTGGCGGTGAACGTCGTGGTGATCGCGGGAACGGTGGCGGCGGACCCGGTGGAACGGACGATGCCCTCGGGCGACGCCGTGACGGAGTTCCGGGTCTCGGTCCCCGAGGCCGGCAAGCGACTGTTGCCGCTCCCCGTGGCCGCGTGGCACGCGGCGATCGGCAAGCGGACGCTCGCGGGGATCGGCAAGGGGGACGAGGTCCTCGTCCACGGGCAGCTCGTTCGGCGCTTCTACCGCAGCGGAGCCGGGGCGCGGAGTCTCACCGAGGTGGTCGCGAGCGGGATCAAGAAGCTGGAACGCCCGGCGGAGCCGACGGATCCGGAGCCGGTGGCTCCTCCTCAGCGGAAGGGGCGCAGCACGAGACCGGTTCGGGGCTTGGGCCAGAAGTAAGTCGACTTCCTCGGAAGCCGGTCGCCCGCATCGACGACGTCGCGGATGCGCGCCGCGGTGGTGGGCGGAAGGAGCCAGGCGCCGGGCGCACCGGCGAGGACGGCCGCCTCCGCCACCTGCGGTTCCGGCGTGAACCGCACCGCTTCCTCCGCCTTCGGCAGGAGCGACTCGAGCGCCACGACCGCCGGCGGTGGGCCGGGGAGTCGGACGATGCCGTGCACGACACCGCCGCCGCTCCTCGGTCGGATGACGCCGACGACACCGGCCTCGTCGTCGAGCCGGGCGAGGGTCGCGGCCAGATCGTCCGTCGCCTCGTCCGGTTCCGGGACCGGACCACGGAGCACGATGCGGTGGAAGGCCCGGACGGGGGCCTCCTCGGACGCATCCACGAGCAGCGTGAGCACGTCGTCCCACGGGCCGGCGCCCTCCCGCGCGCGCATCTCCTCGCGGTACGCGAGCGCCGTGGTGTAACGGTGGTGGCCGTCGGCGATCATGCACGACTGCCCCTCGAGCTCGCCGCGGAGTTCCGCGGCGGGCTCGAGGGGCCACAGCCGGTGGGCGACGCCCTCCTCGTCGGTGGTCTCGACGAGCGCGGGGGATCCGCACGCCGCCCCGAGCGCGTCCGCGAGGCGCGGCGATGGTCCCGGGAGGATCGCGTGGATCGGGGAGAGGTTCGCGCCGACGATCCGGAGCAGTCGCAGTCGGTCGCCGACGGGCTTCGCCGACGTCCGTTCGTGCGGGACGACGGAGCCGCCCCACGGCTCGACCCCCATCGCGACGAGGATCCCCCGCACGCGGGCCGTGCGCTCCCCGAGCGGGTAGGTCATCTCGAGTGCGAACGCCGACGACTCGGTCTCGACGAGGACGCCCCCGGCGCGCCAGTCCGCGAGGCGCGCGGCCACCTCCCTATACTCGGCCTCGCTCCGTTCGACCTCGCCTCCCTCGAGGTGCGCCACGTTGTGGGGATCCTCCGCGAGGTACCGCTCCAGCGCGGCCGGAGGCAGGAGGTCGTACGGCGGGGCGGTGAGTCGGTCGATCGGTCCGGCGCGCGAGGGGTCGTAGCGCAGGCCGACGAAGGGGGAGACGCGAGGCATGCGCCATGTATAGCAGCACCCGCTCGGACGACCGGGGACGCTGATGGCGATCGTCGACGCGTACGACGCGGTGCTCCTCGATCTCGACGGCGTGCTGTATCGCGGCGACGCTCCCGTCCCCGGCGCCGCCGAGACCGTCGCGGCGCTCCGCGCGCGAGGCATCGGAATCGCGTTCGTCACGAACAACGCGTCCCGAACGCCGACGCAGGTGGCGGCGCACCTCGTGTCCGTGGGGATCCCGGCGACGGCCGAGGAGGTCGAGACCTCCGCGCTCGTCGCCGCGCGCATCCTCGCCGAGCGCGGCGTGCGTCGCGTGTTCCCGATCGGTCAGGACGGGATCCTCGAGGCCCTCGCCGGCGAGGGCCTCGTCGCCGTCGGCGTCGCCGACGCACCGGAGGCCGTCGTCGTGAGCCTCGACCGCGGCCTCACCTACGACCGGCTCCGCGACGGGGCGCTCTGCGTCCAGCGGGGCGCCGCGCTCGTGGGGACGAACCCCGACACGACGTTCCCCGCGGAGGACGGTCTCTGGCCGGGCGCCGGCGCGATCCTCGCGGCGCTCGCGGCCGCGACCGGGACGACCCCCGAGATCCTCGGCAAGCCCGCGCCCGACATCTACCGCTCGGCGCTGCGGCGCTCCGGGGGGACCCGGCCGATCGTGGTCGGCGACCGCCTCGACACCGACATCGCCGGTGCGGTGGTGCTCGGCTGGGACTCCCTGCTCGTCCTCACTGGCGTTACCAGGAGCGGCGATGCCGCCGCGTCCGAGCCGCGACCGACGTTCGTTCGCGACGACGTGGCGGGCCTCCTGCGCGACTGACGCCGCGCAGGGGTCACTCAGAGGAGGTCCGGGCGGGGCGGGACACCGATCGGGCTCGCGCCGCGGCGTCCCCGGTAGGACAGCAGCACGGCGAGCGAGCCGAACGCGAAGCCGCCGACGTGCGACCAGTCGG
>JBJTYK010000168.1:0-2755 GCA_046082745.1 Actinomycetota bacterium
TACTGGAAACCGACGTTGACGAGAACCCCGAGCTTTGCGCGGATCTCGAGGAGGAGGCGCTAGGCGATCGGGCGCTCGCGTTCGTCGAGGGCGAGCCCCTCGACGAACGCGAGCGCGTCGCGGATCGACAGGTCGGTGACGTCGGAGATCGAGCGGTCCGCGACGGTCACCGCGAGGGACTCCGGCTTCAGCCGGGCGCCCTTGCAGGACCGGCACGGCACCTCACGCATGAACTGCGCGAGGCGGTCGCGCTGGGAGTCGGACTCCGTCTCCGCGTGGCGGCGCTCGACGTTCTCGAGGACCCCCTCGAACGTCGTGTGGTACGACCGCAGGCGCCCGTACCGGTTCTTGTACCGGACGTGGATCGGCTCCTCGGAGCCGTGGAGCACGACCTCGCGGGCGTCCTTCGACAGCGACTTCCACGGGACGTCGACCGAGAACCCGTGCGCGTCGGCAACGGCCTCGAGCACGCGGTCCCAGTACTCGAGCCGCGAGCCGGCCCACGGCGCGATCGCCCCGTCCGCGATCGAGCGGTCGCGGTCGGGGACGACGAGCTCCGCGTCCACCTCGAGTCGGGTCCCGAGCCCGTCGCAGGTGGGGCAGGCGCCGTAGGGCGAGTTGAAGGAGAAGTTCCGCGGCGCCGGCTCGTCGAAGGACCGACCGCACGTCGTGCAGGCGAGGTGCTGCGAGTAGACGCTCACCTGCTCCCCGCCCGTCGCCTCGACGGCGATCGCGACCTCCCCGTCGGCGAGCCGCAGGGCCTGCTCGATCGAGTCGGCGAGCCGGCGCCGCCCGTCGGGCTTCGCGACGAGCCGGTCCACGACGACCTCGATCGTGTGTTTGTAGGTCTTCGGCAGCCGGATCGCCGCCGACTCCTGGAGGTCGCGGACCTCGCCGTCGATCCGCGCCCGCACGAATCCCTGCCGGGCGAGGTCCGCGAGGAGCTTCTCGAACTCCCCCTTGCGGCCCTTCACGACCGGCGCGAGCACCTGGAACCGCGTGCCCGCGGGGAGCTCGAGGACCCGGTCGACGATCTGGTCCGGCGTCTGGCGTCCGATCGAGCGGCCGCACGTCGGGCAGTGCTGGCGACCGATCCGGGCGAACAGCACCCGGAGGTAGTCGTAGATCTCGGTGATCGTCCCGACCGTGGACCGGGGGTTGCGCGACGTGGACTTCTGGTCGATCGAGATCGCCGGCGAGAGCCCCTCGATGAAGTCGACGTCGGGCTTCTCCATCTGCCCGAGGAACTGCCGCGCGTAGGCGGACAGCGACTCCACGTAGCGTCGCTGGCCCTCCGCGTAGATCGTGTCGAAGGCGAGGGAGGACTTCCCGGAGCCCGAGAGCCCGGTGAACACGATGAGCCGGTCCCGCGGCAGGTCGAGCGTGACGTCGCGGAGGTTGTGCTCCCGGGCCCCATGGATCACGAGTCGGTCGGTGCCCACGTCGGGCATCCTACGGGACCCCCGCGACGCCCGGACGCGCTACCCTTGCGTGCATGACGAGTCGCACGGACCTCGACGCCCTCCCCTCCTCGGAGCTCCACGACCGCGCCACGCGCCTCGCCTGGCGGCGGGTCGACGTCGGCTTCGTCTGGGACCTCCTCGCAGCCATCCCCGAGGCCCGCGCGGCGATCGGCGACATCGAGCGCAGCGAGGCCGACATCCTCCGGCCGCTCGCGCTCCTGAACGAGCTCGTCGAGGCGGAGCGGGGGCGGCTGGCCGACGCGCTCCGCCCCTTCTACCTCGACTACCTCGAGTCGAACGAGACGCCCGACGACGCCGCCGACCGGAGCGGCCCCGACCTGCATCGATGAGCGGTCGGTCGCTCGAGTCCTACCGGGACGAGTTCCCGGTGCTGCGACGCAAGAGCTACCTCATCAGCGCCTCGCTCGGGCCGATCCCCGACCGCGGTCGCGCGGCGCTCGACGGGTACCTCGACGCATGGGCCCGGGAGGGCGCACCCGACATCGTCTGGGACGACCACATCTTCCCGGCGATGCGGCGCACGAAGGCGAAGTTCGCGGCCCTCGCCGGCTGCGACCCCGACGAGGTCGCGATCACGACGAACGTGTCGGTCGCGCTGTCGACGATCGCCTCGGCGCTCGACTTCTCCGGCAGGCGCCGGAAGGTGATCATGTCCGAGCTCGACTTCCCGACGGACGGGCACGTGTGGCTCGCGCAGCGCGCCCGTGGGGTCGAGCCCGTGTTCCTCCCCTCGCACGATGGGCTCACCGTCCCGCTCGAGGAGTACGAGCGCGCGATCGACGACGAGACGGCGGTCGTCATGGTGAACCGGGTCCTCTACCGATCGAGCGCGGTCGTCGACGCCGCGGCGATCTGCCGGATCGCGCGCGAGCGCGGGGCGCTGTCGTTCCTCGACGACTACCACGGCCTCGGGATCCTCCCGCTCGACCTCCACGCGCTCGGCTGCGACCTCTACACCGCGGGCACGCTGAAGTGGATGCTCGGGGGACCGGGGATGGTCTTCCTCTACGCGCGGCGCGACCTCCTGCCGACGCTCGAGCCGGCCGTCACCGGGTGGTTCGCGACCGCGGAGCCGTTCTCCTTCGACCTCCAGCACCTCGACTACCACCCGTCGGCCCGGCGGCTCGAGCACGGCACGCCCCCCGCCCCCGTCGTGTTCCTCGGCGAGGCGGGCCTCGACGTGATCGCCGAGGTCACGCCCGCGCGGATCCGCGCGCGCCAGGGCGACCTCACGGACCACGTCATCGCGTGCGCCGACCGCGCGGGGCTGC
>JBJTYK010000169.1:0-5593 GCA_046082745.1 Actinomycetota bacterium
CCCCCCCCCCCCCCCTCCCCCCCCCCCCCCCCCCCCCCCCCCCCCCCCCCCCCCCCCCCCCCGCCCCGCGAGGACCTCATCACGGCCCTCGCCCGCGTCGCGGTCGAGGGGGAACGGCTCACGGAGGACGAACTCATCGGCACCTGCGTGCTCCTGCTGAACGCCGGACACGAGGCTACCGTGAACACGACCGGCAACGGTTGGTGGGCGCTGTTCCGCAACCCCGGCCCGCTGGCGCGACTGCGCGCCGACCCCTCGCTCGCCCCGAGGCAATTGCGACGCCCGCGTCCTCCTCGTCGGGGTGCAGCTCGTACATGCGGCAGATGTCGGCCGACCAGGGTCGGAGGTGGTGGCGGTCGTCCTCCGGGATGCCGAGGAGCTCCGCGATGATCTCGACGGGGAGGGGCTCCGCGATCTCGGCGAGCAGGTCGAACTCGCCCGCACCGGCGACGCGGTCCGCGAGGCGCTCCATGATGCGGCGGATCGGCTCCCGCTGCGCCTCGACCATCCTCGCGGAGAACGCCTTGTTCACGAGCGTGCGCACGCGCGTGTGGTCGGGCGGTTCCATGTCGAGGATGCCGCTCTGCACGAGCCGCCAGAACGGAGCGTGCGCCTCGGGCGGCGGCGTGCGGCCCATCTCCTCGTGGGTCGCGAAGTGGAGGTAGGTCCGCCCGAACCGGCGGTCGCGCAGGACCCGGTTCACGTCCTCCCAGCGCGGGACGAGCCAGTGGTCGGTCGCGGCGTCGTGGACGGCGGCGGGTCCCTCGCGGAGTTCCGCGAGCGCGGGGTACGGGTCGGCGATGAACGCCGGGTCCTCGGGCGCGAACGCCATGCGCCGATGCTAGCCCGAGAACGGGCCGAGCCAGATGCCAGAGGTGAGCAGCACCGTCGGCAGGAAGAACAGCGCGACGACGAACACCGTGAGCCGGCGGTTCGACGACACGACCCAGTCGTCGAGCGCGAGTACGCCGCCGCGGATGCGCCCGTACAGGAACGCGAGGCAGACGAGCGACACGAGCGTCACGCCGATCGCCTCCGCGAGGACGATCTGGACGGCGACGGCGCTCCCGGTGAGCATCGCCGCGACGAGCGTGTCCGCGAGCGTCGTGATGTTCGCGCCCATGATGTAGGGCATCGAGTCCTCTCGCCGCACGTAGCCGCGGCTCGCGAGCGGGACGAGGACGGTGAGGGCCACCGACACCGACAGCGTGAGCGTCGCGACGAGGCAGCCGAGCCCGAACATCGCCCAGCGTCGCCCCGTCCAGCCGCGCCACCGGTCCGCGCGTTCGCCGTCGATCTGCGGGAGCACGGTGTCGAGGAACCGGAACGACACGAGGATGACCGCGAGGCCGACGGGGAGCTCGAGCCAGTCCGGCGTCACGGCGCGGATGAGGTCGAGCGCCGGTCCCCACACGAGATCGATGAGCGAGAGCGCCTCGCTCGAGGCGCGCCAGTCCACCGAGGCGAGGAAGCCCTCGCGGAGCATCGCGTAGCCGATGAGCATCCCCGGCAGGTAGACGATCGCGGTGAGGGAGAGCGCGAGGACCCCCATCCCGATCGACTCGCGTCGATCGCCGTCGCGGTTGCGCACGGCGTAGAGGAACCCGACGAGGAGCACGATGAACGACGCGCCGAGCCGCGACCCCGAGAGCATCGTGAACGTCTGGAGCCGCGTGAGCGCCCCGCCGGTGAAGAGCCCGAGCGAGACCGCGGCGATCGGCGATCCGGAGAGCACGAGGTAGGCGCCGAGCCATCCTGCGCCGAGCGTCGAGATCGCGTTCTCGAAGAGCGGGCTGTCCTGGAGCGTCGGCGCGAGCGCTTTCGCCCCGCCCTTCATGAGCTGGATCGCGAGGACGAAGAGGAAGAGCGCCGCGAGCAGCGCGCACGCCTTCCCGGCCACCCGCAGGGGGGCCGGGAAGGCGTGCCTCCGCTCGTCGACCGCCATCCGCCCTCGCCCGCCTCGCCGCCGTCCGGCCCGGTCCGGGGCCGGGAACCCGGCAACGATACCGGCGGCCGTCGCGGCATCGCAACGGCTCCGCGGGGTGCGGCGCCGGTACGATGTGGCCGTGAGCCGGACCGCCGCGCCGGGCTTCCCCCTCGACGGCCTCCTCGAACGCATCGCGCGTGGCGCGCGGCGCGACCGGGCGAAGGCCCTTCGGGCGTTCGCGGAGGCCTACGTCCGGCGACTCTCCTCCGCGGAGCTCGAGGCCGGTGCGGAGTCCCTGCCCGGTCGCATCCGGGGAGCGTTCGCGCTCGCCGACGGCCGCGGCGACGCGGGAGCCGCGGTCCGCGCCTTCAACCCGACCGCCGAGCGCGACGGCTACGAGGCCGCGGGGTCGATCCTCGAGACGAACACGCTCGACCGGCCGTTCCTCTTCGACTCCGTGAACAACGCGCTCGAGGGCGAGGGGCTCCGCGTCCTCCACGTGGTCCACCCGGTCATCGGCACCGAGCGCGACGCCGACGGGACGATCCGCGCGGTGGTCCACGTGCGCGACGCCGCGACGCGGGAGTCGGTCATGCACTTCGAGCTCGACCGACGCCTCGACGACGCCGCGCTGCGGCGCCTCGAGGCGACGGTCGAAGGGGTCCTCGCGGACGTCGCGCTCGCAGTCCGCGACTTCGATCCGATGCGCGAGCGCGTCGAGCGGATGATCGCACTCGCCCGCGCCGCCGCTCCGCACGTCCCCGACACCGAGGTCGAGGAGACCGTCGCGTTCCTGCGCTGGCTCCTCGATCTGAACTTCGTGTTCCTCGGGTACCGCGAGGAGGACCTCGTCGACCTCCCCGAGGGTCGCGCGCTCCTGCCGACCCCCGGGAGCGCGCTCGGCGTGTACGCGCGTGAGGACGGCGGGCCCGAGCCGACGTACCTCGACCGTTCGCCCGGGTTCCGCGAGCAGCTCGAACGCGGGGGGCTCCTCATCTACCGGAAGACGCGACGGCCCGCGACGGTCCACCGCCGCGCGCGCATGGATTCGATCGGTATCCGCCGGCTCGACGCGGATGGCGTGACCGTCGGCGAGGCGCGGCTCGTCGGCCTCTTCACCTCGAAGGCGTACATGGAACCCGCGAGCCGGACGCCGCTCCTGTCGGGCAAGCTCGAGCGCATCCTCGACGCCGAGGATCTCTTCGAGGGCTCGCACGACTACAAGGCCGCGGTCGCGATCTTCGAGTCCTTCCCGAAGGACGAACTCTTCGCCTCGCCCGATGCGGACCTCCGCCGACAGGTCGCCGGACTCCTCTCCGCGGAGGAGCACGAGCAGATCCGGCTCTTCGTCCGGCCCGACCTCTACGGGCGCAGCGTCTCGGTCCTCGTCGCGCTCCCGCGCGATCGGTTCAACGCCGATCTCCGGCAGGGGCTGCAGGAGCTCTTCCAGCGGCGGTTCAACGGATCGAGCGTCGACTACCACCTCACGATGGGCGGCAGCCCCTCCGCGCAGCTCCACTTCCTCGTCCACGTGACCGAGGGAGAGGTGCCCGAGGTCGCGTTCCCGGACCTCGAGCGGGACGTCGCGGCGCTCGCGGAGACCTGGGACGACCGGTTCCTCGCGCGCCTCGTGGCCGTGCACGGCGAGGACGCCGCCCGCGCGCGACACGCCCGGTGGGGCTCGGCCCTGCCGGAGACGTACCGGGCGAGCACCTCGGTCGAGACCGCGCTGTTCGATCTCGACCAGCTCGAGCGCCTCGAGGCATCCGGCGAGGCGCTCGGCGTCGGGGTCCGGCCGGGGGAGGGCGAGGAACCCGTCACCCGGATCCGGATCGTCCACGCGGACGGCCGGATGCACCTGTCCGACGTCGTCCCCCTCCTCGAGGGCCTCGGGCTCACCGTCGTCGACGAGGCGACGACCCACTTCGCGGGCACGACCCGCTACCTCCACGACTTCGGCGTGCTCGCCGCCGACGGCGCGCCGCTCGACGTCGCGGAGGCGGGCGACCGGATCGCCGAGTGCCTGACCGCCGTGTGGCGGGGCGAGTGCGAGTCCGATTCGCTGAACCGGCTCGTCGTGTCGGCCGGCCTCGGATGGCGCGACGTCGAACTCCTGCGCGCGTACCGGAAGTACCACCACCGCGTCTCGGCCGGGTTCCCCGTCGAGTACAAGAACGACGCCTACGCGGCCCACCCGCACGTGTCCGCGAAGCTCGTGCGGCTCTTCGCGCTCCGCTTCGACCCCGTCGGTCGCGACGACGCCGAGGCGGAGCGGCTCCGCGCGGCGATCCTCGAGGACCTCGACGCCGTCCGATCGCTCGAGCAGGATCGGGTGCTCCGCGACGCCCTCGGCCTCGTCGACGCGACCGTCCGGACGAACGCGTTCCGACCGGGACGCACCTCGCTTGCGATCAAGTTCCGGTCCGCCGACGTCCCGGCGATGCCGCGGCCGACGCCGCTCTACGAGATCTTCGTCTACTCCCCGGAGGTCGAGGCGATCCACCTCCGCGGGGGGAAGGTCGCACGCGGCGGCATCCGGTGGTCGGACCGTCGACAGGACTTCCGGACCGAGGTCCTCGGCCTCATGAAGGCCCAGACGGTGAAGAACGCGGTCATCGTGCCGACCGGGTCGAAGGGCGGCTTCGTCCTGAAGCGGCCGCCGACCGACCGCGCCGCGCTCGCCGACGAGGTCCGCCGCTGCTACGTGATCTTCATGCGGGGCCTCCTCGACCTCACCGACAACCTCGAGGGCGGGCGCGTCGTCCACCCGCCGGACGTCGTCGTCGCCGACGAGGACGATCCGTACCTCGTCGTCGCGGCCGACAAGGGGACCGCGACGTTCTCCGACACCGCGAACGCGGTCGCGGCCGAGTACGGCTTCTGGCTCGGCGACGCGTTCGCCTCGGGCGGGTCCGCCGGCTACGACCACAAGGCGCTCGCGATCACCGCGCGGGGCGCGTGGGAATCCGTGAAGCGCCACTTCCGCGAGATGGGCACCGACGCGGACGCCGACCCGCTCACGGTCGTGGGCATCGGCGACATGTCGGGCGACGTCTTCGGCAACGGATTGCTCCGCTCCGACCAGCTCTGCCTCGTCGCCGCGTTCGACCACCGCCACGTGTTCATCGACCCGAACCCGGTGCCCGCGGTCGGCTTCGCCGAGCGCCGGCGCCTCTTCGACCTCCCGGGATCGACCTGGGACGACTACGACCGCGCGCGGATCTCCCCGGGCGGCGGCGTGTGGGCGCGCACCGAGAAGCGCATCCCGCTCTCCCCGGAGGCGCGCGGCGCGCTCGGCGTCGAGGGCGACTCGCTCTCGCCCGACGAGGTGGTCCGCGCGATCCTCCGCGCGCCGGTCGACCTCCTGTGGAACGGTGGGATCGGGACGTGGGTGAAGGCCTCCGACGAGTCGCACGACGACGCGGGCGACCGGCAGAACGACCACCTGCGCGTCGACGCCTCCGAGCTTCGGTGCCGCGTCGTCGCCGAGGGCGGGAACCTCGGCCTCACCCAGCGCGCGCGCATCGAGTTCGCGCGGCGCGGCGGCCGCATCAACGCGGACTTCATCGACAACTCCGGCGGCGTGGACTGCTCGGACCACGAGGTGAACCTGAAGATCCTCCTCGACCTCGCGGTCGCGCGCGGCGAGCTGGAGCCCGCCGCGCG
>JBJTYK010000170.1:0-7344 GCA_046082745.1 Actinomycetota bacterium
CGCGCGCCGGCATCTCGTCGATCGACATCGAGCGCAAGGGCGACCAGGTGTGGGTCTTCATCCGCACGGCGCGCCCGGGCATCGTCATCGGCCGCAAGGGCGCCGAGGTCGACAAGATCCGCAAGGACATCGAGCGCGTGACGAAGAAGCGCGTCGACGTGAAGGTCGAGGACATGAACTCGGCGGCGAGTTCGTCGCGCCCGGAGACCGACGCCACGCTCCTCGCGCAGGGCGTCGCGGAGCAGCTCGCGGGCCGCGTGTCGTTCCGCCGCGCGATGCGTCGGGCCGTCCAGACCGCCATGCGCTCGGGCGCCCTCGGCGTCCGCGTCCAGTGCGGCGGCCGACTCGGCGGCATGGAGATGTCGCGCCGCGAGTGGTACCGCGAGGGCCGCGTCCCGCTCCACACGCTGCGCGCCCGCATCGACTTCGGGACCGCCGAGGCGAAGACGACCTTCGGCGCGATCGGCGTGAAGGTCTGGGTCTACCACGGCGACGAGATCCCGCAGGCGGAGCAGAAGACCGAGCGGCTCCGCGCCCGCGCGCTCGCGCACGCCTCGACGGGCGGCGGGGCCTCGACGGGCGCCCTCATCACCGACGTGGTGGAGGCCGAGGAGGCCCTCGTGCCGGAGCCCGCGGCGCCTGCCGTCGTCGTCGAGCAGCCGGTCGTCGCGTCCGACGAGCCGGTCGCCTCGCCGGACGCGCCGGAGGGGGAGGCCTGATGCTCGCGCCGAAGAAGGTCAAGCACCGGAAGGTGCATCGCGGCCGGCGCCGCGGGCTCGCGAAGAGCCCGGGCGACGTGCACTTCGGCGACTACGGGCTCATGGCGCTCGAGGCCGCCTGGATCACGAACCGCCAGATCGAGTCCGCGCGCGTCGCGATCACGCGCCACATCAAGCGCGGCGGCAAGGTCTGGATCAACATCTTCCCGGACAAGCCGGTGACGAAGAAGCCGGCCGAGACCCGCATGGGCTCCGGCAAGGGCAACCCCGAGGGCTGGGTCGCCGTCGTGAAGCCCGGGCGCGTCATGTTCGAGCTCTCCGGCGTCACCGAGGAGCTCGCCCGCGAGGCGATGCTCCGTGCGGCCCACAAGCTGCCGATCCGGACGAAGTTCATCGCGCGGGGTGCGGCGTGAGCGGCATCGGCGACCTCCGCGACGTGGCCACCGAGGACCTCCTCGAGCGGCTCGACGGCCTGAAGGAGGAGCTCTTCAACCTGCGCTTCCAGCTCGCGACCGGGCAGCTCGACAACCCGATGCGCATCAAGGGCGCGCGCCACGACGTGGCCCGCATCCTCACCGTCCTGCGCGAGCGCGAGCTCGCCGCCGCGGAGGAGGGCCGATGAGCGCGCAGCCCCAGCCCCGCGAGACCCGCCGGAAGGTCCGGACCGGGGTCGTCGTGTCCGACAAGATGGACAAGACCGTCCTCGTCCGCATCGACCGCAAGGTCCGCCACCCCCTCTACGGGAAGACCGTCGGTCGTTCGACGAAGCTCGCGGCGCACGACGAGCGCAACGAGGCCCGGATGGGCGACACCGTCCGCATCGTGGAGACCCGCCCGCTCTCGAAGTCGAAGCGCTGGCGGCTCGTCGAGATCGTGGAGCGTGCGAAGTGATCCAGCAGGAGACCCGCTGCACGGTGGCCGACAACACGGGCGCCCGCGAGATCCTCTGCATCCGCGTGCTCGGCGGCAGCGCGCGCCGGTACGCGGGCGTGGGCGACGTCATCGTCGGCTCCGTGAAGGACGCCCTCCCCGGCGGCGGCGTGAAGAAGGGCGAGGTCGTGAAGGCCGTCGTCGTGCGCACCGCGAAGGAGCGCCGCCGGCCCGACGGGTCCTACATCCGGTTCGACGACAACGCGGTCGTGCTCATCAACGAGCAGCGGAACCCGCGCGGCACCCGCATCTTCGGACCGGTCGCCCGCGAGCTCCGCGAGAAGCGCTTCATGAAGATCGTCTCCCTCGCACCGGAGGTGCTGTGATGCCGGGCGTCGACATCCGTCGGGACGACACCGTGCGCGTGATGGCCGGCAAGAGCCGCGGCCACACGGGCCGGGTCATCCGCGTCGACCCGCGCGGCGGGCGCGTGATGGTCGAGGGGGCCGCGATGGCGAAGAAGCACCAGCGGGCGAGCGGGAAGCGCTCGAGCGGCGGCAGCCAGCTCCAGCAGGGCGGCATCATGGACACCGAGCTCTTCATCGACATCTCGAACGTGCAGCTCGTCTGCCGTTCGTGCGGCGGGCCGACCCGCGTCGGGCACCAGATCGCGTCGGACGGCTCGAAGTCGCGGGTGTGCCGGAAGTGCGGGGGAGAGCTGTGAGCGGCTACCAGCCCCGCCTGAAGGTCCGCTACCGCACCCAGGTGCGGCCCGCGCTTCAGCGCGACCTCGGCCTGGGCAACGTCATGCAGGTTCCCGGCCTCGAGAAGGTCATCGTGAACATGGGTCTCGGGGACTCCCTGAAGGACGGGCGCCTCCTCGAGGCCGCCGTCGCGGACCTGCGGGCGATCACCGGCCAGAAGCCGATCGTCACGAAGGCGCGGAAGTCGATCGCCGGCTTCAAGCTCCGCGAGGGGAGTCCGATCGGCGCGAAGGTGACGCTCCGCGGCGACCGCATGTGGGAGTTCCTCGACCGCCTCGTGGCGCTCGCGATCCCGCGGATCCGCGACTTCCGCGGCCTGAACCCGCGGGCGTTCGACGGCCATGGGAACTACACGCTCGGGCTCACCGAGCAGCTCATCTTCCCGGAGGTCGAGTACGACAAGGTCCTGAAGATCCGCGGCATGGACATCACGGTCGTGACCACGGCCGACAACGACGACGACGGCAGGAAGCTGCTGCTCGCGCTCGGGTTCCCCTTCGAGGGGTTCCCGGCGGTGAGCGCGGCCTCGTAGCGGGAGCGGACATGGCGAAGAAGGCACTCATCGAGAAGCAGCAGCGACAGGCGAAGTTCCGGGTGCGCGAGTACACGCGCTGCCGGCGGTGCGGCCGCTCGCGGGCGGTCTACCGGAAGTTCCTCCTGTGCCGCATCTGCTTCCGCGAGCTCGCGCACCTCGGCGAGCTGCCGGGGGTGACGAAGGCCTCATGGTGAGACTCGCCACCCACGTGAGCGACCCGATCGCCGACCTCCTCGCGCGCATCCGCAACGCGAACCTCGCCGCGAAGGACGACCTGCTCGTCCCCGTGTCGAAGATGAACGAGGCGATCCTGCGCATCCTCTCGAAGGAGGGCTTCATCGCCTCCTACGCCCGCGAGGGTGAGGGCCTCGAGCGCGCGTTCCGCGTCGTGCTCCGCTACGGCGCGAAGCGCGCCCGCGCGATCACCGGCCTGCGCCGCATCTCGCGGCCCGGCCGCCGGGTGTACACCCAGCGCGACTCCCTGCCCCGCGTCCTCGGGGGCCTCGGGATCGCGATCATCTCGACGTCGCAGGGCGTCATGACCGACCGCGAGGCGGCCCGCCGGGGGATCGGCGGCGAGATCCTCGCCCACGTGTGGTGATGCGAGCATGAGCCGGATCGGACGCCAGCCCATCGAGATCCCGAGCGGGGTCGAACTCCAGGTCGGGGACGACGCCGTCGTGACGGTGTCCGGCCCGCGCGGCTCGCTCACGCGTCGACTCCACCCCGCGATGAAGGTCGTGCGCGAGGAGAGCTCCGTGCGCATCGAGCGCCCGGACGACCAGGGCTTCCACCGGGGGCTCCACGGCCTCACGCGCACGCTCGTCGCGAACATGGTCGAGGGCGTCACGAAGGGCTACGAGAAGCGCCTCACGATCATCGGCGTCGGCTACCGCGCGGCGATGAAGGGCAAGGACCTCGAGATCCAGGTCGGGTACTCGCACCCGGTGCCGGTACCCGCCCCCGCGGGCATCGAGTTCGAGACCCCGAGCCCCACGCAGATCGTGATCCGCGGACTCGACAAGGAACTCGTCGGCCAGACGGCGGCGAACATCCGGAAGATCCGCAAGCCCGAGCCGTACAAGGGGAAGGGCATCCGCTACGAGGACGAGGTCGTCCGCAAGAAGGCCGGGAAGGCCGCGAAGGGAGCCGGAGCGGCATGACCGACGTCGCCACGAAGCACCGGGCGCGCGTGCGCCGCCACTTCCGGATCCGCAAGAAGGTCGCGGGGACGGCGGAGCGGCCGCGCCTCGCCGTGTTCCGCTCGAACCGACACATCTACGCGCAGCTCATCGACGACGACACGCACCGGACGATCGCCGCGGCCTCGGACCGCGAGATCACGGGGACGGGCAAGACCTCCGCGGCGCGCGCGGTCGGCGAGCTCCTCGCCGAGCGCGCGAGCGCCGCGGGCATCACCCGTGCGGTGTTCGACCGCGGGGGCCGCCTCTACCACGGTCGGGTCGCCGCCCTCGCGGACGGCGCCCGGGAGAAGGGACTCCAGATCTGATGCGACGCCAGGACACGCAGGGCGAGAAGAGCATCTACGAGGAGCGGGTGATCTCGATCAACCGCGTCGCGAAGGTCTCGAAGGGTGGCCGCCGGTTCTCCTTCGCGGCCCTCGTCGTCGTGGGCGACGGCGCCGGACGGGTCGGCCTCGGCTACGGCAAGGCGAAGGAGGTCCCCGCCGCGATCGCGAAGGGCGTCGAGGAGGCCAAGCGCAAGATGTTCGAGGTGCCGATGATGGGCACCACGATCCCGCACCAGATCATCGGCGAGGACGGCGCGGGCCGCGTGCTCCTGAAGCCCGCGGCGCCCGGGACCGGGGTCATCGCCGGGGGACCGGTCCGTGCCCTCGTCGAGTGCGCGGGCATCAAGGACATCCTCTCGAAGTCGCTCGGCTCCTCGAACTCGATGAACATCGTGAAGGCCGCGCTCGCCGGGCTCCGCGCGCTGAAGCGACCGGAGCAGGTGGCGGCGATCCGTGACCGCCAGCCGCACCAGGTCGCGCCGCGTCCGATGCTCGAGGCCGTCGCCGCCGCGCGCGACACGCTCCAGGCTCGCCGCGCGAAGGCGCTCCAGGAGGTCTACGGCGACACCGCGACGCAGGACGGGAGCGGCACATGACGAAGCTCCGTGTCACCTGGGTCCGCAGCGCGATCGACCGCCCGAAGGACCAGAAGGACACCGTGCGTCGGCTCGGGCTCCACCGTCTGAACGACTCCGTCGTGCAGGACGACCGTCCCGAGATCCGCGGCATGATCGCGAAGGTCCGGCATCTCGTCGACGTGGAGGTGGTCCCGTGAAGCTCCACCACCTGAAGCCCGCCGAGGGCGCGAAGAAGGAGCGCTCCCGCGTCGGCCGCGGTCGCGCGGGCGTGCGCGGGAAGACCGCGGGCCGCGGCACGAAGGGCTGGGGCGCCCGTCACAACCCGCGCCTCGGCTTCGAGGGCGGCCAGATGCCGATCCAGCGGCGGGTCCCGAAGCTCAAGGGATTCCGCAACCCGACCCGCGTCGAGTACACCGTCGTGAACGTCGAGGCGATCGCGAAGGCATTCCGCTCGGGCGACGTCGACCCGGCGGCGCTCCTCGAGCGCGGTCTCGTCCGCAAGGGTCGGCCCGTGAAGGTCCTCGCCCGCGGCGACCTCGACCGTGCGCTCACCGTCCGTGCCCACGCCTTCTCCGACGCCGCGAAGGCGAAGATCGAGGCCGCCGGCGGGCGGGCCGAGGTCATCGCCGGGTAGGATGCGGTTCTCGTGCTGAGAGCCTTCGTCAACGCCTTCAAGGTCCCGGATCTCCGCAAGAAGATCCTCTTCACCCTCGGGATCATCGCGGTCTACCGCCTCGGCTCGCACGTGCCCGTGCCGGTCGTCGACATCGCCCGGCTCCAGGGGGCGCTCCAGTCGCAGGGCCAGGGCGGGTTCCTCACGTTCATCGACCTGTTCTCCGGGGGCGCGCTCACCCGGATGGCGATCTTCGGGCTCGGCATCATGCCGTACATCACGAGCTCGATCATCATGCAGCTCCTCACCGTCGTGATCCCCCGCCTCGAGAAGTGGCAGAAGGAGGGGGAGTCCGGGGTGAAGAAGATCAACCAGACGACCCGCTACGTGACGGTCCTCCTCGCGCTCCTCCAGGCGACCGGCCTCGTGTTCCTCTTCCACTCCGGGTCCGACGAACTCGGCGGCGTCGACATCTTCCCGCCCGGGAGCTTCACGGCCCCGAACATCGCGCTCATCGTCCTCGTCATGACCGCGGGCACCGCGATGATCATGTGGATGGGCGAGCTCATCACCCAGCGCGGCATCGGCAACGGGATGTCGGTCCTCATCTTCTCGAGCGTCATCTCGCGCCTGCCGCAGGAGGGTCGCGCGATCCTCGTCCAGGGCGGCGCCCTGAAGTTCTCCGTCGTCCTCCTCATCGGCCTCCTCATCATCGTCGCGGTCATCTTCATCGAGCAGGGCCAGCGCAGGATCCCGGTCCAGTACGCGAAGCGCGTCGTCGGGCGGCGGATGACGACGGGCGGAAGCACGTACATCCCGCTGAAGGTGAATCAGGCCGGCGTCATCCCGATCATCTTCGCGAGCTCGGTGCTCTACTTCCCGACGCTCCTCGCGAGCGTCTACCACGCCGACTGGTTCCAGAACCTCGTGAACAACCACATCACGAACCAGCGGAGCCTCGTCTACATGGCGGTGTTCGGACTCCTCGTCGTGTTCTTCGCGTACTTCTACACGGCGATCGCGTTCAACCCCGTCGACACCGCGGACAGCCTCCGCAAGTACGGCGGCTTCATCCCCGGCATCCGTCCCGGCCAGCCGACCGCCGAGTACCTGAACGACGTCCTCGTGCGGATCACGCTCCCGGGCTCGATGTTCCTCGCCGCGATCGCGCTCCTGCCGACGATCGTGCTCGCCGTCTGGGTGATCCAGCAGTTCCCGTTCGGGGGGACCTCACTGCTCATCACCGTCGGCGTCGCTCTCGAGACGATGAAGCAGCTGGAGTCGCAGCTGCTCATGCGTCACTACGAGGGCTTCCTGAAGTAGGGCCGATGCGGATCATCCTCCTCGGCCCTCCCGGCGCGGGGAAGGGCACCCAGGCGCGCCGCCTCGCGGACCGCTACGGCCTCGCGATCGTCGCGACCGGCGACACGTTCCGCGACCAGATCGCGAAGGGGACGCCGCTCGGGCTCGCCGCGAAGGCCTACGTCGACCGCGGCGAGTACGTCCCGAACGACCTCACGACGGGGATGGTGCTCGCTCGTCTCGACGAGCCCGACGCCCGCGAGGGCTTCATCCTCGACGGCTACCCGCGGACGATCGCGCAGGCGCAGGACCTCGAACGTTCGCTCGCGGAATCCGGTCGGCCGATCTCGGCGGTCCTGAACTTCAAGATCTCCGACGCGGTGGCGGTGAAGCGGCTCACGAGCCGCCTCGTGTGCCCGGGGTGCCGACGTT
>JBJTYK010000171.1:0-3597 GCA_046082745.1 Actinomycetota bacterium
GGCGCCGCGTCGGCGCCGAGGTTCTGGACCCACACCGTGAGGATCGAGCCCTGCGGTCCCTCGACGGTGTGCTGGTGGCCGACGCCGAGGTACGTCGACATGCGCAGGAGTCCGCCGACCGAGTTCCATCCCGACGGAGCCGCCCCCCGCTCGGGACCGATCGTCACCTTCTCGGGACGCACGCCGACGCGGACCTTCGTCCCCGCCGGGAACGACCCGCGTCCGAGCGGCAGCGAGACGACGTCGCCGCCGGCGAGCCGCACGACGGATCGGTCGCCATCCGGCGCGAGCATCTCGCCGTCGAGGAGGTTCGACGCACCGAGGAACCCCGCCACGAACTCGGTCGCCGGCGCCTCGTAGACCTCCTCCGGCGGGCCGATCTGCTCGATCCGCCCGTGGCGCATGACGGCGAGGCGATCCGACATGGTCATCGCCTCCTCCTGGTCGTGCGTCACGTAGACGAACGTGATGCCGACCTCGTCCTGGATGCGCTTGAGCTCGAGCTGCATCTGCTTGCGGAGCTTCAGGTCGAGCGCGCCGAGCGGCTCGTCGAGGAGGAGGACCTTCGGGCGGTTCACGAGCGCCCGCGCGAGCGCGACGCGCTGCTGCTGGCCGCCCGACATCTGCGTGATGCGCCGCGGCCCGAAGCCCTCGAGGTCGACGAGCCGCAGGGCCTCGTCCACCCGCGTGCGGATCTCGTCCTTCGCGACCTTGCGCCGACGCAGGCCGAAGGCCACGTTGTCGGCGACGTCGAGGTGCGGGAACAGGGCGTACGACTGGAAGACCGTGTTCACGTCGCGCCGGTACGGCGGGAGATCGGTCACCGGCTTGCCGCCGAGGTAGATCGCGCCCCGGGTCGGCTCCTCGAACCCGCCGATCATCCGCAGGGTCGTCGTCTTCCCGCAGCCCGACGGCCCGAGGAGGCTGAAGAACTCGCCCTCGGGGATGTCGAGCGAGAGGTCGTCGACGGCGACCGAGCCCTCGAACTCCTTCGTCACCCGGTCGAGCCGGACGTCGACCTCCGTCACGCGACCCCCTCAGCCCTCGAAGCGTCGCCGCATTCTACGGGCGGCGGCCGCCGCCGCGCTCGCCGCGGGCGTCGCGCTCGGGCGACGGGCCCGTGCCCTTCCGCCGCAAGGCCATCCCGACGAGGGCCTCGACGACGACCCGGTGCGCGAGGAGGGCGGTGACCTCGGCGTGGTCGAAGGGCGGCGAGACCTCCACGACCTCCATCCCGGCGAGCGGGACGCTCGCGGAGATCCGCCGCACCGCCCGGAGGAGCTCGCGGGCGTCGAGGCCGCCGGGTTCGGGCACGCCGGTGCCCGGCGCGAAGGCGGGGTCGCAGACGTCGATTTCGACGGAGAGGAACACGTGGGGGACGTCGGCGAGGTCCGCGAGGACGTCGCCGACGATCGCGTCGATCCCGCGCTCGGCGACCTCCTCCATGAGGTACCACCGGAACCCCTGCGCGCGCGCCCACGCGAACTCCTCCGGACCGGGCCAGTACCCGCGGAGGCCGACCTGCACGACGTGGTCGCCGCGGATCGAACCGTCCTCGACGAGCCGCCGGAGCGGGGTGCCGTGGGAGCGCGTGACGCCGAAGAGCTCGGCGGCGTCGTCCGCGTGCGCGTCGAAGTGGATGAGCGCGACCGGCTCGGGCGCGAGCGCCGCGGCGACCGCACCGACGTCGGGGTGGGCGATCGAGTGGTCGCCGCCGAGGACGATCGGCACCGCGCCGGCGCGCGCCACCGCCTCGACGCTCGCGCGGATCGCCGCGTGGCTCCGCGCCGCGTCGGCGGGGACGACCTCGACGTCGCCGTGGTCGACGACGCGCAGGACCTCGAAGGGGTCGAGCCCGGTGTCCATGCTCGGGGCCGTCGTCGGCCGGTGCGCGTTCGGGTCGACGAGCCGGATCGCCCGCGGGCCGAAGCGCGCGCCCGGGCGGTGCGAGACCGCCTCGTCGATCGGCGCGCCGACGATCGCGACGTCGACGCCGCGGAGGTCCGCCGGGTCGAGGACGAGCGGGAGCTTCGAGAACGTGCCGCCGCCCGCGTACGACGGTTCGCCCGGACGCCCGACCTCCATCAGCCCTCCCCCTCGGTCGCCCGCGGGACGCCCCGCAGGAGCCACCACGGTACGACGGTCCCGACCACGACGGCGAGGCCGACGACGAGGCCGACGCTTCGCCACCCCTCGAGGAACGCCACGGCGAGCGCGCAGCCGGAGACGAGCGCGCTCCACAGGTACATGAGGAGGACCGCGCGACGGTGCGTGTGGCCGATGTCGAGGAGCCGGTGGTGGATGTGCTCCTTGTCGGCGTGGCCGAGGCTCCGTCGGCGGCGGACCCGGCGCGCGATCGCGAGGAGGACGTCGAGGATCGGGAGGGCGAGGACGAGGAGCGGCAGCGCGATCGGGATCGCGATCGCGGCGAGGTCGCCACCGGCGGGCGGGTACGGGTTCCGACCGACGCCGGAGACCGTGGCGATCCCGAGGAGGAGTCCGAGCAGCATCGAGCCGACGTCGCCCATGAAGATCCGTGCGGGGTGGAAGTTCCACGGCAGGAACCCGAGCGCCGTGCCGGCCACGATCGCCGCGAGCACCGCCGCAGCGGAGGGCGCGGTCGAGGCCCCGCCCGACCGGAGGTAGACGAGGAACGCGAGCGCGGCGATCGCCGCGATCCCGGCGGCGAGGCCGTCGAGGCCGTCGATGAGGTTCATCGCGTTCACCATCACGAGCATCCAGAGGACCGTGAGCGGGATCGCGAGCGTCGGGTCGAGCGACACGATGCCCTGGCCCGGGAGGTAGAAGAACAGGAGCTGCACGCCGAGGAGCACCGCGAGGCCCGCGCAGAAGATCTGGCCGACGAGCTTCGTCTCGGCCGAGATGCCCTTCACGTCGTCGACGAGCCCGAGCGCGACGATCGCGACCGCCGCGAGGACCGCCGCCTGGAGGTCGCCCGAGGTCGTCGCGACGCTCCCGACGACCGGCAGGAGCCGGGAGGCGAGGACGCCGGCGAGGACGCCGAGGAGCATCGCGAGCCCCCCGACGGTCGGGGTCGGCGTCGGATGGACCTTCCGGTCCGAGGGGTTGTCCACCCACCCCATCCGCAGCGACAGGCGCCGCACGAGCGGCGTCGCGGCGAACGTCACGACGAGGCTCACCGCGAGGACGAGGAGGTAGGGCACGGCGCGCGCATCCTACCCGCGACGCGCGGCGGGACGGGTCAGGGGTAGACGGGGAAGGCCGCGACGAGTTCCGCGACCCGACGCCGACAGGCGTCGAGCGTCGCCCCGTCGTCGGGCGCGCGGAGCGCCGCGCCGAGGATCGACGCCACCTCGCGCATCTGGGGCTCGTCCATCCCGAGCGTCGCGGGGGCGGGCGTCCCGACGCGGATGCCCGATGGGTCGACCGCGGGCCGGGGGTCGAACGGGATCCCGTTCTTGTTCAGCGTCACGCCGATCGCGTCGGCCACCTCGACCGCGCGCGCACCGCCGATCCCGAAGGGACGCAGGTCGACGAGCGAGAGGTGGGAGTCGGTCCCGCCCGAGACGATCCGCAGCCCCTCCTCCGCGAGCCCCGCCGCGAGCGCGCGCGAGG
>JBJTYK010000172.1:0-7120 GCA_046082745.1 Actinomycetota bacterium
CCGCGGAGCAGCGCGACGGCCGCGACCGCGCCGCCGAGGAGCACCGCGGCGCCGGCCGCCACCGCGACCGACGGCAGATCCACCGCCCCCACGACGAGGCCGATGAGCGCGGCGAGCTTCACGTCGCCGAGCCCCATCCCCCCGCGGGAGGCCAGGGTCACCGCCAGGAGCCCGCCCCCGAAGGCGACCGCCCCGATCCCGGCGCCGACGGGGTCGAGGGCGCCGCCAGCGGCGCGGGCGACCACGATCCACGCCGCGCACGCGAGGGAGGTCGGATAGACGATGCGGTTCGGGAGCCGCCGGTGCTCGAGGTCGATCGCCGTGAGGCCAAGCAGGATCCCGAGGAACGGCGCGACGAGCGCCGCGGCCCAGCCGTCCGGTGCGACCGTCGCGGCGACGGCGAAGAGCCCCGCGGTCGCGACCTCGAACGCCGGCAGCGTCGCCGGGATCCGGGACCCGCATGCGCGACAGCGGCCCCGTAGGAGGAGCCACGAGACGATCGGCACGAGATCCCGGGCAGCGATCGTCGCTCCACAGGCGTCGCACCGCGACCGCCCCCGCGCGATCGGCTCCTCGGACGCGCCGCGGCTCGCGAGCACTCCGACGAAGCTCCCCCAGGCGAGGCCGAGGACGCCCGCGACGATGGGCATCGCGCCTGCCAGCCAGTCCACGTGGCACCGACCTAGGCGGTCGGGATCTCCCGGAGGAACTTCACGTCCACGAAGAACCGGGTGACGGCCCCGGGGACGACGTTCACATAGGAAGCGATGTCGCGCTCGGAGAGCCGGACCGAGTTCTTGATGTAGAGGAACCGGGCGGCGAACTGGCCTTGGACCGCGTACGGAGAACTCGAGTCCTGGTTGCCCGCGATCCACAGGACGCACGGGGTGTAGATGTACACGGGAGCGGTGAAGCTCTGGTTGTTCGCGATCGTCACGTCCTGCACTCCCCCGTACCGGGTGGAAGTCCCGCGGCAGGTCGGATCTACCGCAGGACTCGCCGTGATGAGCATGAGCGACCCTGTTCCGCTGAGGATCGCGCCCGAACGCTCGAAGATGAAGCGGCATCGCGAGACGATGGCGACCTTCGTCTTCAGGGTGAGGACCGAGCCGGTGAAGACCACGTCACACTGGTTCGGGTCGGTCGCGGGCGGGATCGCCGTCGACGGGGTTCCCGTGATGCGGAAGACCGTCGGCGTCGTCGCGTTCGACATCTGCGTGAAGAGGTCGTTCGGAGTCTGGGTGTTCTCGACGATCGTCCAGCCCACCCACTGCGTCGGGTCCCACGTGAAGATCGGGAACACCGTCTCCGGCGGACACGGCGACGAGCAGATGATCTTCCGTCCGCCCACGTACGCGTTCGACCCGAAGGTGACCGAGGGCGCCTTCACGTCATTGCCGACGCACTGCGATGCCGTGCTCGTCGAACACGAGGTGAGCGACATGTTCGCGGACGTTCCGCCGAGCTCGATCCCGGTCTCGGCCCAGACGTCGCGGTCCACGGAGAACTTGCAGGTGTTGCACACCTTCAGTCCGCCGCCGCGGATGATGAGGGAACCGCCGACGCCCCCGCGCGCGAAGACCCGGAACGTGTCGCCGCTCCCGACGTTCACCGAACCGCCCGTCGGACAGATGGCGTTCCCGCTCGGATCGAGCGGCCAAGGTTCGGGCTGGAACTCGACTGCGAGCGTTCCGTCGACTTCGATCCGCGAGTTTCCGCCTCCTTGGAGGCAGGTGGAGTAGGCCACGAGTCCCGTCGCAACGCCGCTGCGGATCGGGCGAAGACGGATGTAGCTCTCGAGGGTTCGCTTCGTGACCCCGACCGTCCCCGTCGACTGGACGCGCGCGTAGAGGTTGAGGAAGTCGGTCGGGAGTGTGGACAGCGGGATGCCGGCCGAGAGGTCGCATGGCGACGCGACGCCGCCGGTCGCGGGGCAGGGGTTCGACGTCGAGTACATGACCCGGACCGAGTAGGAGGCCTGTTCCGGCACGGTGGCGGCGGTCCCCGACGCCGTGTAGCACGTGCCCGTGGCGGTCGGCGAGATTGTGAAGAGGCTCGCGCAGGTGCCGGAGGTCCAGCCGGTCCCCGAGAGCGCTGCCGTCGGGTTCGTGTTCGCGACCTTCGTGAACCAGTTGATGCCCGCCTCCGCGGCGTTCACCGCGGTGAGGCGCTTGCGGCCGTATCCCGACTGGGTGACGTTGTGGATCGCCTGGGCGAGCACCGCCGTCGCGATGACGAAGGACAGGAACGCCACCATCAGGGCCACCACGAGGGCCAGCCCTTCGTCCCGCCCGCCCCGGCCGCGCCAGCGCATCAGAGGCATACGGTCGCCCTCGTCCCGGTCGCGGTGCTCACGGGAGCCTGCGAGGACCGGAGTTCGTTTCGGGGGGTGAGTTCCGAGCGCACCTCGATCTCCTGCGGGACCCGGACCGAGCCGCTGGTGCCCGGCACGTTCACCCAGAACGTCACGACGAGCCGGTCGATGGCGGTGGCGGTCGCGGTCGACAGCGCGAACGCCGGCCGAGAGGACCCATTCACGATATCCGTCGCTACGCGACGGTACCGGGTGTTCCCGGCCGTGCTCCACGGAGCCTGATTGTCATCGGGGCCCCCCGCGAGCGGGTCCCAGGCGGTGCGGTAGAGGGTCTGCTGGCCGGTCGCGGGGTAGAGGACCCACCGGACGCATCGGGCCGACCCGCCCGCCTCCGTGTAGATGAGGATCGTGTTGCCCGACGGCACACCGTTCGCAACGCCCCCCCACGACGGGAGCGAAGCGCTCACCACGTATCCCGAACGCAGCTCCCGGTCGAGATCCTGGATCGCGAGGTGGACCTCGTCGTTCGCGCGCGAGTACTCATCGAACCGGATCTGCGACTTCTGCATGACGAAGAGCGTCGCCCCGAACATCGCGAGGGCGAGGCCCAGAAGCGAGGTTGCGATGAGGAGCTCGACGAGGGAGATCCCCCGATCGTCCCCGAGCGAGGGCCTACCAGCCGTCATACGTGGAGGGCTTCGCGAGCAGACGGGGAAAGGAGATGACGACCGTGATGCCGCCGGGGGGCGTGAGCTCCTGCGACAGCGTGCCTCCCGTGTACTCCGCCTTCGTCTTGCAGGTGTTGTTGGCGGTCGAGTTGCACCGGAACACCTGGTACGTGAACGTGAGGGAGGTGCCGTCGGACCAGCCGAGGGACGTGCTCCCGTTGGCGAAGCGGTAGGTGCCCGCCGTCAAGCGCCACAGGAGCCGATTCGCCCCCGTGGTGTCGGTTTCCCGATCGCACCACTGCATCGTCGTCGCTCCGGCGGCCCAAGTGAGGGTGTTGCCGCTGCTCGTCGTCCAGGTGTTCGCCGCAGTCGGACTGCATTCGTTCCCGCCGGATGCGGTCGCCTGGGAGACGAGGTACGAGAAGCCAGCCGCGTGATAGGACACATTGAGATCTGTGAGGTTCGCGTAGCCTGCGGACTGGTAGTTCGTGGTGAGCGTTGGCCCGGGCTCGGCCGCCTCCCCACCGTTCGTCGACTTCATGTTCGTCCCGCAGTTCGAGACCAGGGTCGGCTGGCCCGGGTTCTGCACGTCCGCGGTCCGGAGGCTCACCCGGAGTTGGTCGCAGACGCCGAAGACTTCCCCGAGGAACCTCGTGCACGGGCTCGTCGACGGTGTGAGGCAGGGTCCGCCGCCCGTCGCGGCGGTGATCGAGCGACCTCCCACGTAGACCCGCGGGACCTGGCGGAGCATGTCGAAGGTGGGGATGCTGCCACCGCCCGGTGCCGCGCAGGCGTTCGTGCCGGCGCCGAGGTAGCAGAAGGTCATCGTGTCCTTCCAGAAGCACGGGACGCTGCTGCTGCCGCAAGGGATCTGCCCGGCGGCGATCCGCATGAGCGGGAACGCGGTCGTCCCGGTCGCGGAGACGTACTCGACGACGATGCCGCCGCCGGGTGTCGTCGCCCTCGCGAGCGACTCGCCGACCGCGCAGGGAGCGGCAGTGAGTCCGCACACCGAAGGACTCGCCGGCGGGAGCGCGGCCACGGCGCGGCCCGAGGGCCAGCTCGGGTTTCCGGCGCCATCCAGCGGGGGGTTGGTGAATCGGGCCCGCACGAACCCACCCCCGGCGGTCTGGGACTGCCCGATGAGGTACCCGTAGGACGCGACCGTGGGCGGGCCACTCGCCCACATGCCGATGAGGGACGAGGCGGAGTCGGGGTTCGCGGTCGAACCGTCGCTGTCAACGGCGACCGACGATCGGGTCCCGTCCGGGTTCGTCGCCTCCGCGGAGGCGGTCTGCGGTTCGGTCGACTGGAACCCGACCGCCGCGCCCCCGAAGGAGAAACCGTACGTCGTCGCCGGGGTCCCCCAGGACACCGTGACGGTGATCGCGTCGCCACCGGAAGCGTCGCCGGCACCCGTCCCACACGGTGGACCGACGAGCTGGGGGGCGACCCCGACGCATCCGTCGGGGAATGCCGCGAGGCTCTGCGCACGGGTGTCGTATGCCCTACCCCGCCACTTCCAGTCCACCCAGACGGTGAGGCGGAGCGGATCGGTCGAGGTCGTGAGGTCCTTGTCCGTGACGTAGGCGTTCCAGGTGTAGGTGACGCCGTCGAGCGTCACCGACCCGCTGCTCGGATTGAGCGGGACCGGCTGGGTCGTCGCGCAGTCCCCCCCGCACCGGACGACGGCCTCCCCCGAGCCGAGGTCGCCGGTCGCCGTGCAGGAGATCAGTCGGATGGTGCCGCCCGAGCACGAGACGAGGTGCGCGTTGGAGGCGAGTCCGGAGTCGTAGAGCCCGCGCTCGAGGGTCTCCTGCGGGAGTGCGCGGAGTTGCTCCATGACCTGGTTCGCGACCCCGACGCCCGTCTGTCGCTGGCGCGAGAACCCCTGATAGACGACGCCGTTCGTCGCCGCGGCGACGAGCGTGAGCAGCGTGCCGCCGATGAGGAGGACCGCGATGACGACCTCGAGCATGGTGAAGCCGGCGTCGCACCTCCGGGGCGACGCCGGCTCCATGCGAGACGCGAGTCCGCTCCTCAACTGCCCCCTCGGATCAGTGCGCCCAGGTGGTGACGGATTGGGTCCAGGTCTCGTTGCAGCCGCCACCGTCCGAGTCCGTGGAACGGGCGTACCAGATGCCGGGGGCGTTCGTCGCCGTGACCGGGCCCGTCGTGCCGGAGGCGACGTCGGCGATGCAGAAGGTGTAGCCGCTGCCGCTCGTGGTCTCGAGCTTCACCCACTGGACGCCCGAGGTCGTCCCCGTGGAGATCAGCACCTGACCGATGTCGGCCGCCGCGTCGTCGAAGTTGATCGAGGGCTCGATCGCCTCCGCCGCTGCGGTGTTGAAGACCACCGCGGGGGTGGTCAGCTTGTACGCGCTGTAGTCCGTGTAGAAGACCTTCGCGGCCGTGAGACCGTTGCGGAGCAGCGCCTGCGCCGTGCGGTCCTGTGCCCGCTCACGCGCCCCGAGGAACGTCGGCAGCCCGATGGCGATGAGGATGCCGATGATGAGGATCACAATCATGAGCTCGACGAGGGTGAAGCCCGCGTCGTCCTTCCTGCGCTTGAGGAGCGCCTGCAGCATGTCTGCCTACCTTTCCGCGCGCACCCGGCGCGCTTCCATCTACTGGATCAGGTTGATGATGTTGAACATCGGAAGATACAGCGAGATGACGGAGATCCCCACCACGACGCCGATCGTGACGATGAGCGCGGGCTCGATGAGCGCAGTGAGTCCGTCCACCGAGGCCGAGACCTCCTCGTTGTAGAAGGTGGCGACCTTGGCCATCATCGTGTCCACCGAGCCCGAATCCTCCCCCACCGACATCATCTGGACAACCATGGCGGGGAAGACCGGGTGGCGGGCGAGCGGCCGCGAGATGGACTCCCCCTCGCGCACGCTCCCCTTGACCTCCTCCAGTGCCTTCGAGACCACGGCGTTGTTCACCGTCTCCTTCACGACGTCGAGGCCCTGGAGGACCGGCACGCCGGAGCGCAGCAGGAGCGAGAACGTGTTCGCGAAGCGGGCGATCGCCACCTTGTGGAAGAGCGGGCCGATGAGCGGGAGCCGGATCTTCAACGCGTCGAATGCGGCGCGCCCCTGCGGCGTGCGGATCCATCGCCGGACCCACACGGTCGCGCCCACGACGAGGAGGATGAAGATCCACCAGAACGACTGGAACGCCGCGGAGACCGCGAGGAGGATCCGCGTCGGCAGCGGGAGCTCCGCGCCGAGTTCGGCGTAGATCGTCCGGAACTGCGGGACGACGATGAGGAGCATCGCGGAGAGGATCACGAGGACGAGGCCGACCACCGCGATCGGGTAGGTCATCGCGGAGCGGATCTTGCCGCGCAGCGTCACCTCGCTCTCGATCTGCTTCGCCATCTCCTCGAGGACCTCGCCGAGCGCCCCGGTGGCCTCGCCGGTCCGCACCATCGCGATGAAGAGGTTGCTGAAGGTCTTGGGGTGCCGTCCCAGCGCGATGGCGAGCGAGGAACCCTGCTCGACGTCGGTCCGGACGCGCCGCAGGACCTTCGCGAGCTCCGCGGATTCGGTCTGATCTGCGAGCACCGCGACGCAGCGGAGCACCGGGAGGCCGGCGTTCACCATCGTCGCGAACTGCCGGCAGAAGATCGCGATGTCCTTGATCGCCACGTGGCCGGGCCGAAGCGTGATCTCCATCTGGAGACCGCGATTGCGTTCGGTGACGTTGATCGGGGTGAGTCCCATCGAGCGCAGGCGGTTCGCGACCGACTGCGCGTTCTCGCCCTCAAGCACACCGCTCGTGATCGCGCCCTTGCGGTCGCGGACCTTTTAGGCGAACGTGCTCACGAGGCGAGTCCTCCGGCGACGGCAGCCTCGGGCAGGCGGATCCCGAGGAGCTGCGCGAGGTCCTGCTGGTTGTGGGCGCGTTCGAACGCCACCTCGCGGTCGACCCGGTTCGTCGACACCAGGTTCGCGAGCGACTGGTCCATCGTCTGCATCCCGAACCGCGCCCCCGACTGGATGACCGATGGGATCTGGAAGGTCTTCGCCTCGCGGATGAGGTTTCGGACGGCGGGCGTCACCCAGAGGACCTCGGTCGCGACGACGCGCCCCTGCCCCTTCGCGTGCGGGAGGAGCTGCTGGGCGAC
>JBJTYK010000173.1:0-7946 GCA_046082745.1 Actinomycetota bacterium
CTCGCGGGGGGCGGCGCGGTCTCCGCGCTCCTGCGGCTGCGGCCGCGCGCGCTGCGGACGTCGCCGACGTGGATCGGCGTCGAGGACCGCGTGTTCCGCCCGCTCGTCGCGCCGCTCCTCGGCGGCGGGAGCGGCATCCACGCGCGCGGCACGACGCGCGCGGGCGCGCGCCAGTGGTACGGGATCCACGACCTCCGGTGGGCGCGCGCCCGCGCCCGCATCGGCGACCGCGACCTCGGCGAGGCGGTGGCGCCGCGGGCGGAGGCGGGTTTCGGCGCGAGCGAGTTCCCCGGACGCCCCGCGCTCGTGCGCGTGACGTCGCTCATCGAGCGGACCTAGTCGGGGTCGGGCAGCCGCTCGGGGATCGTCACCGTCGGGTTCCCCTTCGCGTCCATGAACTGGAGGACCGGGGTGCCGTCGGTCGTGAGTCCGATGATCGCGCGGAGCTCGCCGTCGGCGTTCAGGAGCCGCAGGATCGGCGCGCCCTCCGCGGTCAGGCCGAGCCGCGCGCGGACCTTGCCGTCCTCGTCCTGGAGCGAGATCGTCGGCGAGCCCTGCTGGGCGAGCGAGTAGACGAAGCCGAGTTCGCCGCGTCGGTTCCGCAGGGCGAGCGTCGGCGAGCCCTCGGTGCCGAGACCGAACTTCGCGCGGACCTTCCCGTTGCGGTCGACCATCGCCATGCTCGCGGAGCCGTCGGAGAACAGCCCGAACGTCGCGCGGACCTTCCCCTCCTCGTCGGCGATCGCGAGGCCGGCGGAGCCGTCGCCCTGGACGCCGAAGCGCGCGCGCAGCCGTTCGTCGTCGCCGAAGAAGGAGATGAACGGGCTCTCGTCGCTCCCGACGCCGATCCGGGCGCGGACGCGACCGTGGTCGTCCTCGATCTCGAACTCGTTCGCACGGACGACGCGCTTCTTCGACATGCGGCCACCTCGCACTCGGGGAACGTGGGGGGAGTCTGACGCGGACGACCCGCGATGTCCATGACCCGACGCGTCAGCGTCGGTCGGCGACGATGCGCTCGCGGTGGACGGTCGTCGCGGCGAGGCGTTCGGGGAGCGGCTCGACGCCGATCCCGGGACCGTCGGGGACCCGCATCGTGCCGTCGGCATCGAGGACGAACGGCTCCGTGAGGTCCTCGTGGAAGTAGCGGGCGCTCGCGCTCGTGTCGCCGGGGAGCGTGAACCCCGGCAGCGCGGCGAGCGCGAGGTTCGTCGCGCGACCGACGCCCGTCTCGAGCATGCCGCCGCACCACACCGGGATCCCGCGGGCGCGGCAGGCGTCGTGGACCCGGACGGCCTCGGGGATCCCGCCGACGCGACCCTGCTTCACGTTCACGATCCGGCAGGACCCGAGGTCGATCGCGGCCTCGGCGTCGGCCGCACCGCGGATCGACTCGTCGAGGCAGATCGCCGTCGCGATCTCGCGCTGGAGCGCGGCGTGGCGGACGAGGTCACCCTGGTGGAGCGGCTGCTCGACCATGAGGAGGCCGTACGCGTCGAGCGCGCGGAACGTCGCGACGTCCTCGGGTCGGTAGGCCGCGTTCGCGTCCACCGACAGGAGGATGTCGGGGTTCGCCTCCCGCACCGCGCGGACGCGCTCGACGTCGGTGCCGGGCTCGATCTTCAGCTTGATGCGGACGTAGCCGTCCGCAAGGTAGCCCGCGACCTGCTCGAGGAGCGCGTCGGTCGTCGGGGTCATGCCGACCGACACCCCGCACCGCACGCGGTCGCGGTCGGCGCCGAGGTGGGCGGCGAGCGAGATGCCGCGGGCGCGGAGCTCGGCGTCGAGGACCGCGTCGATGATCGCGGCCTTCGCCATCGGGTTCCCGCGGACGCCGGTGAGCACGCGATCGAGGTCGGAGGCGGCGACGTCGCCCGCGTCGAGGAGCGCCGGGACGAGGAACGACCGCAGCACCTCGAGCGCGCCGGCGTTGAACTCCTCGGAGTAGCCGGGCGCCGTCGACGCGACGCACTCGCCCCAGCCGACGGCGTCGTCGGTCTCGACGGCGGCGAGGATGCACTCCTTCTCGGTCTCGACGCCGAAGCTCGTGCGGAACGGGCGGACGAGCGGGAGGCGGACGACGCGGAGCTCGACGGCGCGGACGCGGGTCACGCTGTCGCCCCCGGTGGGACGAAGACGAACGCCGAGGCCTCGACGTCGAAGCCGCCGGCCACGAGTCCGGCGCCGAGCGCCTCCTCGATCGCGGTGGCGACGGCCTCGCGGGCGGCGGACGCGCCCCGCGCACCCTCGGCGGGCACCGGCACCCGGACCGCGTCGTCGGGGAGCGCACGGGGTCCGGGTTCCCGGACGAGGTCCCAGCGCGCGACGAGGCGGTCGCTGCGTTCCCCGCGGTTCATCGGGTCGCCCATCGCGCCGTAGAAGTCGCGGTGGAAGCGGTCGGCGGTCGTGCCGAGCCGGTTGAGGTTGAAGATCGCGTTGCGGGTGACCATGGGGTCGAAGGTCCATCGGACGACCCCGATGCCCTGGTCGAGCGCCTGCGCTCGCTGCGCGAACTTCAGCGCCGCGCCGATCCCGCGACCGCGCGCGGGCGCAAGCGTCGCGAGCATGTGCGAGTGGACGTGGAGGCCCTCCGCATCGACGCCCGCCCATCCGAGGACGTAGCCGAGGATCGTCGCGCCGTCGAACGCGCCCCAGCACACGTTGCCGGACTCCGCGAGCGCGACGACGATCTCGCGCGCCATCTCCTGGCCGCCCCACGTCGCGGACAGGACACCGAGCAGCAGGTCGGCGTCATCGGGGGTGCGCAGCGGACGCAGCGAGACGCCGGCGCGATCGGCCGTGTCGCGCGCGAGCCGCCAGGGATCTACGCGCTCGGGGGAGGCGGCAGTTCCTGCCACTCGTCCTCGTCGAGGTCGAGTCCTTCGCGTCGGCGGAACACCGACACCACGGCCCCGACCACCGCGGCGAAGAACGCGAGCCGCACGAGACGCCCGAAGAAGCCCCGCCGCTGCTCCTCCTCGGTCATCGGTCCCTCCTCGTGTCGGTGGCGGGCTCGGGGCGCCGCCGGGCCACCACTCTACCCACCCCCGTCGGACGCGAGCCGCTCCGCGCGCTCGGCGAGCGCCGGCGAACCGAGGTCGGCCGCGACCGCCCGGAACCGCGCCTGCGGACCCCACCACCGCCAGTCCGCGACCGAGCCGACGGGCAGGTCGGTGCGCAGGGTCGCGAGGGTGCGGAAGAGGAGCGCGTCGGCCATCCCGTCCCGCAGCGTCGCCGCGAGGCGCGCCGCACCGCGGACCGCGACCCCGTCCGCGGTCCAGCGCGCCGGGTCCTCGGGGATCGCCTCGAGGGTCGCGTAGCGACCGAGGACCGCCGACGCGGATCGCTCGCCCCAGCCGCGGAGGCCGGGGAACCCGTCGGAGGCGTCGCCGACGAGCGCGAGGTAGTCGGGGACCGACGAGGGCCCGATACCGAGGCGCTCGCGGAGCGCGGCCTCGTCGACCTCGGTGCCGGTGCGCCGGTCCACCTGGATGACCCGCCTCCCCGCGATGCACTGCCCGAGGTCCTTGTCGGGCGTGAGGATGCGGACCTGCGTGACGCTCGCGTCGGCCGCGGCGCCCGCCGCCGCCGCCGCGAGCCCGTCGTCCGCCTCCTCGCGTTCCATCGCGAACACCGCAACGCCCATCGCCCGCAGCGCCTCCTCGAGGATCGGGATCTGCTCGAGGAGCTCGGGCTCCATCCCCTCGCTCGTCTTGTAGCCGGGCCACAGGTCGTTGCGGAAGCTCTCGATCACGTGGTCGGTCGCGACCGCGACGTGGGTCGCCCCGTCGGCGACGAGGCGGAGCGTGCTCGCGAGCGCGCCGGCGGTCGCCGCGTACGGCGGACGCTCGCCGTCCTTCGCCGGGGTGCCGTAGTGCTGGCGGTAGAGCTCGTAGGTCCCGTCGACGAGGTGGACGACGGTGCTGCCCGCCGGACCCCGGTCGTCGATCGGCGGGGTCAGGGCGAGACCGTGAGCGCGTTCGCGAGCGTCGCGGTGCCGACGCGCAGGTCCCACACCGGATCGGTCACCTTCGCCTTCTTCCGCGACGCGGTGACGGTGACGGTCGCCGTCATCTGCGTCGACGACACCCACGTGACGTTCGAGACCGTCGGCGTCGGGCCGTTGCCGTTCGCGAACGAGACCGCGAGGCCACTCGTGAGCGCCGTGCCGGTGATCGTGACCGTCGTCGAGGTTCCCACCTTCATCGAGGTCGGGTCGAGCGACGACACCGCGAGGGCCGGCTCGCACGAGTTCGGGTTCAGGACCGTGACCGTCCGGTTCGTGACCGACAGCCGCAGGAGCACGCAGGAGGTGTTGTCGGTGCGCGTCGATTCGCTCAGGTGGTTCAGGGGGTCGATCTCGATCGTGAGGCGGTAGTCGCCGTTCGGCAGCCCCGTCACGTCGACCCACTGTCCGGAGAGCGACGCCGAGTACTGATCTCCCCACCCCACGGACATCCCCTGGTACGAGCTGCCGCACGTCGTGTAGTAGCCGTTGCGCGGGGCGCCGGGGAGCGTGAGGTCCTGCGCGTTCGTGTCCATGACGCAGAACGTCCGCTTCGCGCCGATCCTCGATGCGGCCCCAGAGGCGTCGGCGGGCTGGAGCGTGTAGCTCGCGTAGTCGTCGAAGTGGAAGTGGTTGTGCGGCCCGTCCCAGGTGAACGACCCCGCGAGCCGCTCGACCGAGCCGCCGCCCTCGAGGAAGATCCGCTGCCAGACGTCCTGCTTCTGATTCGAGCTGTCGATCGTCCCGGCGAAGAGCTCGAGCGGCCCCGTCCCCGCGTTCCAGCTGAACGTCGTGAAGCGCAGGAGCGTGGACGGCGTCGACGCTCCGGGGAGGGTCTCGGAGGTGACCGAGAAGGTCTTCGCCGGGGTCGCCTTCAGGTTCGGGAGCATCTGGTCGCCGGTCGCGGCTCCGACCGGCCGGGCGGCGAGCAGGGACGCGGCGAGCGCGAGCGCGAGGGTCGCGGCCGTGACGAGCCGGGAACGCCGGCGGACCTCCGTGGCGGACATGGGGCGCATCGTACCGCCCGACTAGCCCGACGAGCCGACCGCGAAGCGCCGCGAGTCGGCCACGACGAGGGACCCGTCCTCGGCCGAGAGCTCGAAGGCCCGCACCTCGTAATCCCCCGCCTCGAGGACGCCGAGGTCGATCGACCACGGCGAACGGTCGGGGCAGGCGGCGGCCGCGGCGGTCGACCCCTGGTCCACGAGCGTCCCGTTCCGGTAGAGCTCCCAGGCGACGTTCGCCTCGAACGTGCAGGCCTCCCCCGACACGACGATCGGACCCTCGAGCATCTGGCCCTGCTGCGGGACGTCGATCGAGACGCCGGCGAGCACCTCGTAGGTCGGCTCGAGCGGGAACGGTCGCGTGGCGTCGACGTGCCCCGCGAGGGACTCGACCGCGGAACCGTCGACGGTGATGCGCAGCCGGCGGATCGAGGGGTCGGCCGCGGCCGCGGTCCAGAGCAGTTGGTCGATGGCGCGCATCTCCGCCTCCGCGCCGACGTTCAGGTGGCCGTACGCGAGGTCGAGCGTCGCGGTGCCGTCCGCGCGTTCGAGCGAGAGGACCGACGATCCGGAACCCGCCCACGGCGACGCGTAATCGGGGTCGTGCGGTCGCTCGTTCCCGTCGACGAGCGAGCGGAGGGCGTCGAGCGCGAGGTCGCCCGTGAGCTCCGGCACGAGGTGCCGCTCGGGGTAGAGACGGAAGCCCCTCGGGGTGTCGCCGACGAAGTAGACGATCGCCTCCGCCTGGGGCGTCGGCGAGTACGGGGTCGGGGACGAGCCGGTGCCGGGCGGCGCGCCGCACGCCGCGAGGACCGCGACGAAGACGGGGAGGACGGCGGCGGAGCGGCGACTCACCCGACCTTCAGGGTGATCGAGTTCGACGACGCCATGTTCCCGTTCGCGTCGTACGCGCGCGCGACGACCGTCACGGTGGTGCGCGACGCGGGCGCCTTCCACGAGCACGTGTACGAGGCGGTCGTGTCGGAGCAGACGACCGTCGTCCCGACGAGGAAGTCGACCCGCGCGACGGCGTACGTCGGCATGTTCGTGATCGCCGCCGAGAAGGAGGCGGTCCCCTTCCGCGCGACCGTCGTCGGCCCGCTCAGCGTCGTCGCGGGGACGACGAGCGCGACGTTCACCGACAGGGTCGCCGCGAGGCTCGCGTTGCCCGCGTAGTCGCGCGCGACCGCGTAGATCGTGTGGGCGCCGGGCGTCACCCCCGAGGTGTTCCACGTGAGGGCGTACGTCGGCCCGCTCGCGACGACCCCGAGGGAGGTCCCCGCGGAGATCGTGTCGAGGTAGTACTGGACCTCCTTCACCCCGGAGCCGCCGGTCTCGTCGGCCGGCGAGGCGGTGAGGGTCGCGCTTCCGGTCGTCACGTTCGTCCCCGCCGCCGGCGCGGTGATGCGCACGGTCGGCGCGGTGACGTCGGGCCGGAAGACGGTGACCGAGGCCACGTCGCTCGCGTTCCCCGCGTTGTCGCGCGCGACCGCCGTGATCGTGTGGGAGCCGTACGTCGCGGCGGAGGCGTTCCACGAGAGCGCGTACGAGGGGGCGCCCGTCGCGATCCCGATCGAGACGCCGTCGAGGTAGTACTGGACCTCCTTCACGCCGGAGCCGCCCGCATCGTCGGACGCGCTCGAGGCGAGCGTCACGGTCCCCGAGATGCTCGCGCCGACGCCAGGACTCGTGATCGCGAGGCTCGGGGCGACCGTGTCGGGCCGCGTCACGGAGATCGAGGTCGCGGGGCTCGCGTTGCCGGCGTTGTCGCGGGCGACCGCGTAGATCGTGTGCGGGCCGGAGCCGAGGGACGACGCGTTCCAGGCCATCGAGTACGGCGAGGTGGCCACGGTCCCGAGGGAGGCGCCGGCCGAGAGGCCATCGAGGAAGAACTCGACCTCCTTCACGCCCGAGCCGCCGGACTCGTCCGCGGCGGTCGCGGTGAGCGTGACCGCCCCCGAGACGCTCGCGCCGGCGGTCGGGTTCGTGATGCGGACCGTCGGCGCGGTGCCGTCGGCCCTCGTCACCGACACCGATGCGGCGGTGCTCGCGTTGCCCGCGTTGTCGCGGGCGACCGCGTAGATCGTGTGGGACCCGTACGTCGCGGCGTTCGCGTTCCACGAGACGGAGTACGGCGACGTCGTCGAGATGCCGAGCGAGGAGCCCGCGGAGACGGCGTCGAGGTAGTACTGGACCTCCTTCACCCCGGAGCCGGCGAGTTCGTCGGCCGCGCTCGCCCGCAGCGTCACGGTCCCCGAGACGCTCGCGCCGGCGGTCGGGTTCGTGATCGACACCGACGGGGCCGTCGTGTCGGGCGGCGGGGGCGGCGTCGCGCCGGGCGGGGTCACGACGACGGTCTTCCACGTCACACCCATGAGCCCGGCGTTGTCGCTCACGTGGAGCAGGATCCAGTACGTGCCCGGCGTCGTGAACGTGCACGTGCTCGTGCCCGTCGAGTTCCCGGCGCCCCAGCCGGTCGCGCAGTCGAAGTAGTAGGTGGAGATCGTGCCATCGGGGTCGGTGCTGCCCCGCAGGTCGACGGTGACGGACAGCGGCGCCGGACCGCTCTCCGCGGACAGGACCGCGGAGGCGATCGGCGGAACCCCGGTCGCGCCGTCGATCGCGATGAGGCCGGTGTAGACGGGCGACACGTTCAGCTGCCGGTCGATCGCCTGCACCGAGATCCGGTACACGCCGGGCGAGCCGAAGGTGCGGGAGAACGACGTCCCGGTGTAGCAGCAGGCGCCGCTCGAGCCGCCCTGGTACGAGACGTACACGTCGTAGGCGATCGGCAGACCCTCGGGGTCGGAGCCGACGAACCCGAAGGTGACGGGGACGTTCACCGTGCCGGTCGCCGGGACCGTGAGCACGCCGGTGGGGGGGGCCACAGGGTAAGAAGGGAGGAGAAACCTGGGGGTGGTTTGCCCAGTGGAGGC
>JBJTYK010000174.1:0-4332 GCA_046082745.1 Actinomycetota bacterium
CTGTTCAACGACCTCGAGGCTCCGGTCGTCGCCCGCCACCCGACCATCGGCGCCGGGCACGAAAGTCTGGTCGCGGCCAGCACCCCCGCCACAATCATGAGCGGCAGCGGTTCCTCGGTCGTCGGGCTCTGCCGCGACCCCGACCACGCCGCCGAGGTCGCCGCGAGCGTCGAGGGAGCCGTCGCGGTGACGTCCGGCGCGGCCGTCGAGGCGGGATAATCGGTGGGTCCGGGGTCGTCTAACGGCAAGACGCGGGCCTTTGGAGCCCTCGATGGAGGTTCGATTCCTCCCCCCGGAACGCACGGAGCGGTCGGCGCCACCGGGGCGTCCGACGGGCCGTCGCGCAGGCCGTAGCGCAGGGAGGAGCAGGGTGGCCGCGAACCGACCCCGCACGCTCGCCGCCGTCGTCCTCGCGGGCGGCCGCGGCGTGCGCTTCCGGTCGAAGACGCCGAAGGTCCTCCAGCCCCTCTGCGGCCGCCCGCTCCTCTGGCACGCCGTGCGGAACGCCCTCGCCGCGCGGCCGGACCGGCTCGTGATCGTCGTCCCGCCCGGCGCCGACGACGTCGTCGCCGCGGTCGAGGCGTGGGACCTCACGCCCGCGCCGACCTTCGTCGTCCAACGCGAACCGCTCGGCACCGGCCACGCGGTCCGCGCCGCCGCGACCGCACTCGGGCGCGTTGCCGACGTCCTCGTCGTCGGCGGCGACTTCGACCCGGTGACCCCCGACGACGTCCGCGCACTCGTGCGGCTCCACCGACGCACGGACTCCGCGGCCGCGATCCTCACGACGCACGCGAGCGAGCCGAAGGCCTACGCCCGCATCGTCCGCGACGGCGCGCGCCTGCTCGACATCGTCGAGGGCTCCGACGCGCCGAAGGAGCTCCTCGCGAGCCACGAGGTCGCGACGCTCGTCTACGCGTTCCGCCGCGCCGACCTCCTCCGCGCGCTCCCGCGCGTCGGCCGTCGCAACCGCCAGCGCGAGTACTACCTGAACTCGGTGTTCCCGATGTTCCTCGCCGACGGAGAGCGCGTGTCGGTCCTCGAGGCCGACACCGGCGGACTCCTCGGCCCGAACTCCCAGCGCGACCTCGCCGCGGTCGCGGGCCTCGTGCGCGGGCGCATCAACGCCGGGCACATGGACCGCGGGGTCGCCTTCGTGGACCCGGCGCTCTCCTACATCGACGTCGACGTCGCGATCGGCGCGGGCACGACGGTCCTGCCGATGACCTTCCTCGAGGGCGCGACGCGCATCGGCGCCGACTGCCGGATCGGCCCCTCGGCCCGCATCGCGGACTCCACCGTGGGTGACGGCACCGAGGTCGCGTACTCGGTCGTCCTGTCGTCCTCCCTCGGCAAGGCCGTGCGCGTCGGGCCGTTCGCGCGCCTGCGCCCCGGGAGCGTCCTCGCGGACCGCGCCTACGCGGGCCAGGGCGCCGACATCAAGAACTCGACGATCGGGGAGGGGTCGAAGGTGCCCCACTTCTCCTACGTCGGCGACGCCCGCCTCGGCCGCGACGTGAACGTCGGCGCGGGCACGGTCGTCGTGAACTACGACGGCGTCGGCAAGTATCCGACCGTGATCGGCGACGGCGCGTTCATCGGGTCGGATACGATGCTCGTGGCGCCGCTCGAGATCGGCGCGGGAGCGATCACGGGAGCGGGTTCGGTCATCACGAAGGACGTGCCGGACGGGGCGCTCGGCATCGAGCGCGCCGAGCAGCGGAACGTCGCGGGGTACCGCAAGCGCCGCGACGCCCGCGGGGCGAAGAAGAAGTCGACGGCGGCGAAGAAGACGAAGAAGAAGTAAGCGGGTCACGGGCACGACCAGGGGGGAGCGCTGACGTGGAGATCGTGACGAAGAAGACCATGATGGTCTTCGCGGGGACGGCGCACCCGGCCCTCGCGGAGGAGATCGCCGAGCACCTCGGCCTGCGTCTCGCGAAGCAGAAGCTCAGCCGCTTCGCCTCGGGCGAGATCTACGTCCGCTCCGAGGAGAGCGTCCGCGGCGCCGACGTGTTCGTCATCCAGACGCACGCCGACCCCGTGAACGAGGCGGTCATGGAGCAGCTCATCATGATCGACGCGCTGAAGCGCGCCTCCGCGAAGCGCATCACCGCCGTCATCCCGTACTACGGCTACTCGCGTCAGGACAAGAAGGGCCTCGCGCGCGAACCGATCTCCGCGAAGCTCATGGCCGACCTCCTCACCGCGGCGGGCGCGAACCGCGTCGTGTCGGTCGACCTCCACGCCGGCCAGATCCAGGGCTACTTCGACTTCCCCTTCGACCACCTCACGGCGCTGCCGATCCTCACCGAGCACATCCGCGACGTCATGGGCCTCTACGGCGACGACCTCATCGTCGTCGCGCCCGACGCGGGCCGCATCAAGACCGCAGAGCGCCTGCGCGAGTACCTCCACGCCGACCTCGCGTTCCTCTACAAGCGGCGCTCGCGCCACGAGGCGCACAAGATCGACGAGATGGCGGTCGTCGGCGAGGTCGCCGGACGCCCCTGCATCCTCGTCGACGACATGATCGACACGGCCGGGACGATCGCGAAGGGCGCCTTCGCGCTCGAGGCGCAGGGCGCCGGCCCGATCTACGCCGCGGCGACCCACGCGGTCCTGTCGGGCAAGGCCGACCAGAACCTCGAGGAATCCCCGATCGCCGGGGTCGTCGTCACGAACACCCTGCCGATCCCGCCGGAGAAGCAGTTCCCGAAGCTCAAGATCGTCTCGGTCGCCCCGCTCGTCGCGAGCGCGCTCCGGGCCGTCTTCGAGGACTCGAGCGTCTCCGAGATCTTCCACGGGGAGAACAACTAGGGGGACCCACCCGCCCCGGCGGGCACGGGTCCGGGCGCACCGGGCACGGCCCGGGGTTGGTACCATCCCCCTCCCGGAGGCACCCCAGGAGGAGCGCGCACGTGGAGCAGAAGCTCGTCGCGAAGTCGAGGAACGACGCCGGCAAGGGCGTGGCGCGGAAGCTCCGCGCGGCCGGCTCCGTGCCCGGCGTCCTCTACGGCCACAGCGAGAAGCCCATCCCGCTCGCGGTCGACGCGAAGGACCTCACGCGCGTCCTCCACACCGCGGCCGGCTCGAACGTCCTCGTCGACCTCGTCGTCGACGGCACCGAGCACCTCGCGATGCCGCGGGAGATCCAGCGCGACCGCCTCCGCGACCTCTACCTCCACGTCGACTTCCTCGCGGTCTCCCGCGACGAGGAGATCACCGTGACCGTCCCGATCCACGTCTCCGGCACCGCCGCGGGCGTGAAGGCCGGCGGTGTCCTCGAGCACCTGCTCTGGGACGTGCAGGTCGCGTGCCTCCCGGGCGACGTGCCGGAGCGCATCGACGTCGACGTCACGCCGCTCGAGATCGGCACCACGCTCCACGTCGGCGACCTCGTCGCCCCGCGCGGCTCGCGCATCCTGTCGAGCGCCGACGACGCCGTCGTCTCGGTCATCGTGCCGCAGTCGCGCGAGGTCCCGGGCGAGGGCGCACCCGCCGTCGAGGGCGAGGGCGCCGCTGCGGCCGCGCCCGCCGCCGAGGCCGCGCCGAGCGGAGAGGGCGGCGAGGGCTAGGGGGGTTCCCCCCGGCGCGCCGACCGCCCCGTGACCTGGCTCGTCGCCGGTCTCGGCAATCCGGGGGACGAGTACGCCGACACGCGCCACAACGTGGGCGCGATGGTCGTCGAGGAACTCGCCCACCGCGCCGGCGAACGCCTCCGCAGGCAGCGCTTCGTCCCCGCCGACGCCGCCGAGTTCGACGCCGACGGCGAGCGCGTCGTCGTCGCCCGCGCGCACGGCTACATGAACGAATCCGGCCCGGCGTACGCCGGCCTCGCGCGCAAGCGCGACGTCGAGCCCGCGACCCTCATCGCCGTCCACGACGAACTCGACCTGCCGTTCGGCGCGCTCCAGCTGCGCACCGGCGGTGGCGCCGCCGGCCACAACGGCCTGCGCTCGCTCATCGGCGCGCTCGGCACGCCGGAGTTCCTGCGCGTGCGGATCGGCATCGGTCGTCCGCCCGGCCGCCAGGACCCCGCGGACTTCGTCCTCGAACCCTTCGGCAAGCGCGAACGCGACGACGCGGTCGCGCTCGTCGACGAGGCCGCCGACGCGGTGCTCGCGATCGTCCGCGAGGGCCTGTCGCGCGCGCAGGACCGATACAATCGGTCCGGGCCGCGCGCGTAGCGCGCGGCCCGGACCGACCACCACCGGAGTTCGACGACACGCACGTGCACGGCCCCGTCTTCCCGGACGGGGCCTTGTCGGCGTTGCTGGGGGAGGAGACGACCGTGCGGGAGGACCTGCTCGACGCGCTCATCGCGACGGA
>JBJTYK010000175.1:0-6476 GCA_046082745.1 Actinomycetota bacterium
TTCTCCCGACCCGACGAGGAATCCGATCGCCATCGCGGTCTGCAGCAGCGCCCACCCCCGCGGGCCGTCGAAGGACCGTTCCATGAGCACCGGTCCCCCGACGTCGTGGGCGCCGCGCAGCAGTCCGTGGACGAACGACCACGAGCCGACGCACACCCACAGCCATCGGAACGACACGAACGTGCTCCACCCCTCCCGCAGGTCGCGCAGGACGCTCTCGCCGGAGGGAGCTGCGGTCGTCACCCCCCGCAGCGCGTAGACGAGCGCGCCGGCGACGAGGAACGAGGCGCCGTCCACGACGAGCGCCGGTCCCGCGCCGAACGCGGCGACGAGCGCCCCCGCGACCGCGGAGCCACCGATGAACGACACGTTCGACGCGATCGCGACGAAGGAGTTCCCGCGCTGGAGGTCGCGATCGCCGAGGACCGCGGGCACGAGCCCGGGGAACGCGGGCCACCAGAGCGCGTTCAGGACGCCAGCGACGACGTTGATCGCCGCGACGATCGGCACGGTCGCGTCGCCCACCGCGAACAGCGCGCCCTCGGCCACGACGAGCGCCCCGAGGATGACGTCGGAGATCGCGACGACCGCGGCGCGCGAGCGGCGGTCGGCGACCACGCCGCCGAAGGGCATGAGCAGCACCATCGGGATCGCCTGCGCCGCCAGGACGAATCCGAGTTCCTTGCCGGACGCGCCGGGGATCGCGAGCACCCCGAACGCGAGCGCGGTCGGTCCCATCCCGTTGCCGAGGTTCGAGACGAACCGCGCGACGATGAGCCGCCGGAACAGCGGCTGGGACATCGGGCCGCCGGACGGCGGGACGGGCTCGGACACGGGGCTCCTCGGGTCGAGCGGGGTCGGGTCGCAGGCAACCTAGCGCACCCCCGGGGGTACCATTCCGCGCAGGGAGGTGCCGCGTGTCGATCCTTCGCAGCGTCGAGCGGCGGCTCGAGGACCTCGTGGACGGCTTCCTCGCGACCGCGTTCCGCAGCGGCCTGCATCCCGTAGAGCTCGCGAAGCGCGTCGCGCGCGAGATGGAGGCGGGCAAGACCGTCGGCGTCCAGGAGGTCCTCGCGCCGAACGCGTTCGCGATCGCGCTCGCCCCCGACGACGCGGAACGCCTCGCCGGCGCGGAGCAGGCGCTCGCGGAGGAGCTCCGCGGCCTCGTCCGCGGCACCGCCGCCGAGCGCGGGTGGACGCTCCTCGGCGAACCGAGCGTCGCGTTCTCGACCGATCCCGCGCTGCACGCCGGGCGGTTCCGGTGCGTCGCATCGTTCGTGGAGGGGGTGCGGGTGCCGCCGCCCGCCCCGGGACGGCGCGCGAGCCTCGAGGTCGAGGCGGGCGGCGGCACCCGCACCGTCGCGCTCGGCGGGGAGGCCCTGACGATCGGCCGGCTCCCCGACTGCGACGTCGTGCTCGACGACCCCGCGGCGTCGCGCCACCACGCGCGCGTCGAACGCACGTCGGACGGCTTCCTGCTCGAGGACCTCGGCTCGACGAACGGCACGCTCCTGAACGGCGAACCCGTCGAGCGCGCGCTCCTCGAGGACGGCGACCTCGTCGCGATCGGCGCCACGCGGCTGCGCTTCCGGGAGGCCTGATGCCGCCGCTCGTCCTCACGCTGCTGAAGATCGCGCTCCTCGGACTCCTCTACGCCTTCGTCTGGTACGCCGTGCGCGGCGTCGCGCTCGACGTCGCGGGACGGCGCCGGCGGATGCGCGTCGCGCCCGCGGCGACGCCGGCGGCCACGCCGATGCGGATCGAGGTCCTCGAGCCGGACCTGCCCCCGCGGGTCGTGCCGCTCGAGGGCGCGATCGAGATCGGGCGCGGCGACGTCGCGATCCCGCTGCGCGACGGCTTCGCCTCGCAGCGCCACGCGCGGATCGAGCGGCGCGACGGTGCGTGGGTGCTCCTCGACCTCGGCTCGACGAACGGTACCTTCCTGAACGAGGAGCGCGTAGACGAGCCGCGGCCGCTGCGGCCCGGCGACACGGTGCGGATCGGGCGGACGCTCCTGGAGGTGCGCGGATGAGGATCGAGGTCGGAGCCGCGACGGACGTCGGTCGCGTCCGCGACGGCAACGAGGACGCGTTCCTCGTCCGCGAGGGGCTCTTCGTCGTCGCCGACGGCATGGGCGGCCACCTCGGCGGCGAGGTCGCGTCGTCGCTCGCGCTCGAGGTCGTCGAACGGATGTCGGAGCGGGGTGAGGGGACGCTCGCGGAGCGCGCGCTCGAGGCGAACCGCGCGGTCCACGAGCGCTCGCTCCTCGATCGGACCGTCGCGGGGATGGGCACGACCCTCACGGCCCTCGAGGTGGACGGCGCGCGGGCGCGGATCGCGCACGTCGGCGACTCGCGCGCGTACCGCCTGCGCGACGGCAACCTCGAGCCGCTCACCGAGGACCACACGCTCGTGCGCGACCTCGTGCGCTCGGGCGAGATCGCGCCCGAGGAGGAACGCACGCACCCGCATCGCAACGTCCTGCGCCGCGTCCTCGGCACCGAGCGCGACGTGGAGGTGGACGAGGGCGAGGTGGACCTGCGCGCCGGTGACCGGTACCTCCTGTGCAGCGACGGGCTGACCGGGATGCTCGAGGACGGCCGCATCGCGGAGGTCCTCGTCGAGACCGCGGGCGATCCGCAGGGGGCGGCCGCGCGGCTCGTGGAACTCGCGAACGAGGCCGGCGGCACCGACAACGTGACGGTCGTCGTCCTCGACGTCGCCGACGCGTGAGCACCGTCCGGCCGCCGCTCGCACGCTCGCTGCGGCCCATGCTCCTCGCGGCGGGGATCGCGGTCCTCGCGTACCTCCTCGCCGGGCTCGGCGCGCGCGGCCGCGTGCCCGCGGCGTTCCCGCTCTACGCGACGTCGCTCGCCGGCGGGCTCCTCGCCTGCTGGCTCGTCGCCCGCCGCCTCGCCCCCGACGCCGACCCGTTCCTCCTGCCCCCCGCGGGCGTGCTGATCGGCCTCGGCTTCGCGGAGATCTTCCGCATCTCCGGCGACCTCGCGGCCGAACAGGCGACGTGGATCTGGGTGGGGGTCGCCGCGTTCGCCGCGACGCTCTGGTTCGTCCGCGACCACCGCCAGCTCGATGCGTTCACGTACCTCATCGGCGCGCTCGCGCTCGCGATGCTCCTGCTGCCGACCGTGCCCGGCATCGGACGCACGATCAACGGCGCGCGCCTGTGGGTCGCGCTCGGGCCGATCGGGTTCCAGCCGGCGGAGATCGCGAAGGTCCTCGTCGTCGTGTTCCTCGCGAGCGCGCTCGAGCTGCGGCGCGAGGTGCTCGCGGAGGGCTCCGGGCGCCTCGGCATCCCCCCGGCGCGGCACCTCGCGCCGGTCGTCCTCGCGTGGGGGGCGTCGCTCGCGGTCCTGTTCTTCCAGCGCGACATGGGCGCGTCGCTCCTGTTCTTCGCGGTGTTCGTGACGATGCTCTGGGTCGCGACGGGGCGTGCGGCCTACCTCGCGATCGGCGGCGGGCTCTTCGCGGTCGGCGCGTTCGCGGGGTGGCTCGTCTTCGACCACGTGCGGCTCCGCGTCGACGTGTGGCTCCACGCCCTCGACCCGGCGCGGGTGACGGAGATCGGCTTCGGGCAGCTCGCGCAGGCGCAGTTCGGGATGGCGACCGGCGGGCTCACGGGGTCCGGTCTCGGGATGGGCTCGCCGAAGCTCATCCCGTTCGCGGCGACCGACTTCATCTTCGCGGCGATCGGCGAGGAGCTCGGCCTGCTCGGCACGACCGCGGTGCTCCTCCTGTTCGTCGTCCTCGTCGGACGCGGGCTCCGGGCCGCCCTCGCCGCACGCGACGGATTCGGGAAGCTCCTCGCCGCGGGACTCGCGACGATCCTCGGCGTCCAGGCGTTCGTCATCGTCGGCGGCGTGACGCGGGTGATCCCGCTCACGGGCGTGACGCTCCCGTTCGTCTCGTACGGCGGGTCGAGCCTCGTGACGAACTTCGTGCTCCTGGCGCTCCTCGTGCGGGTCTCGTCGGACGGGGCGCGCTGATGGATGCGCGCATCCGCCGCGTCGGACTGGCCCTGCTCGTCGCGTTCGGGCTCGCGTTCGCGCAGGTGAACCGGATCCAGGCGCTCGACGCCGAGCGCCTCGCCGACGACCCGGCGAACGCCGCGCGGCGGATCGTCCGGCAGCAGGAGGTCGACCGCGGACGGATCCTCGCGCGCGACGGCACGGTCCTCGCCGAGAGCGCGCCGATCCGCGGGACGCGGCGCTTCCGGCGGATCTACCCCGAGGGCCCGCTCTCCGGCGCGGTGACCGGCTACCTCTCGACGATCTACGGGCCGTCGAAGCTCGAGCGCGCGATGGACGCGGTGCTCGCGGGCCGCGCGCCCGAGCTCGCCTCCACGACGCTCCTCGACCTCCTCTCCGGCGCCGCGACGCGCGGCGGCGACGTCGTGACGACGATCGACCCGGCGGTGCAACGGGCCGCGGCCGACGCGCTCGGCGACCAGCCGGGCGCGGTCGTCGCGATCGACCCGGCGACCGGGGAGATCCTCGCGCTCGTCGCGAACCCGACCGCGGACCCGAACCGGCTCGCCGCGCTCCGCGGCCCGCTCGTGCGCGCGGCGTGGGAGGAACTGAACGCCGATCCGGAGAAGCCGCTCCTGTCGCGCGCGCAGGAGGAGCTGTTCCCGCCCAGCTCGACGTTCAAGCTCGTCACCGCCGCGGCGGCGCTCGCGGCGGGCTACGGACCCGACAGCCTCTGGGACAACCCGCCGAGCCTCGACCTCCCCGACACGACCGCGACGCTCGACAATTTCGGGGGCGAGCACTGCCTCGACGGCGCGGCGCGGATCACGCTCGCCGACGCGCTCCGCGTGTCGTGCAACGTGGTGTTCGGCGAGATCGGCCTCGCGCTCGGGGCGGACCGGCTCGTCGCGCAGGCGCGGGCGTTCGGCTTCGGGCCCGACACGTCGGCCGACCTCGTGCCCTTCGAGGTGCCGTTCGAGGAGGGGGTCGTCCCAGATCCCGCGTACTTCGCCGACCGCACGCCCGCGATCGCGCTGTCGGCGATCGGTCAGGACGAGGTGCTCGCGAACCCGCTCCAGATGGCGCTCGTCGCCGCGGCGATCGGCAACGGCGGCGTGCTCATGGAACCGCACCTCGTCCTCGAGATCCGCGACCGCGACGGAGCGGTCGTCCGCCGGACCGAGCCCCGCGTCTGGGGACGGCCGATGACGCCGGAGGCCGCGGCGGCGCTCGGGGCGATGATGGCCGGGGTCGTGCGGTCCGGGACCGGGACCGCCGCGCAGGTGCCGGGGATCGAGGTCGCGGGGAAGACCGGCACCGCACAGCACGGCGGCGGTCCGATCCCCCACGCGTGGTTCACCTGCTTCGCCCCGCTCGACGCCCCCCGCGTCGCCATCGCGGTGCTCGTCCTCGACGGCGGTAGCCTTGGCAGCGACGCGACCGGGGGCCGCATCGCGGCGCCCATCGCGAAGGCCGTCCTCGAGGCGGCCCTGTGAGCGGGAAGTCGGGAGACACGTGGTGAGCGACGAGGGTCCGATCGTCCTCGCCGGCCGGTACCGCGTCGAGCGCGAGCTCGGCCGCGGCGGCATGGCGAGGGTCTACCGCGGCACCGACACGGTGCTCGGGCGACCCGTCGCGATCAAGCTCCTCGCCGCGCAGTACGCGGAGGACGCCGACTTCGTCGCGCGGTTCCGGCGCGAGGCGCAGGCGGCCGCACGGCTGAACCACCCGAACCTCGTCGGCGTCTACGACACCGGGACCGACGACGGCGTCCACTACATCGTCATGGAGTTCGTCGAGGGGCGCACGCTCGCGGACTTCCTCGCCGGGGGCGGGCGCATCGCGCCGGCGCGCGCCGCGGAGATCGCCGACCTCGTCCTCCGCGCGCTCCAGGCGGCCCACGCGCAGGGCGTCGTCCACCGCGACATCAAGCCCGCGAACATCATGATCACGCCGAACGGCGAGGTGAAGGTCACCGACTTCGGCATCGCGCGGCTCTCGCGCGGCGAGGAGACGCTCGCCGCGACCTCCGCGATCCTCGGCACCGCGTCGTACCTCGCGCCGGAACAGGCGCAGAGCCAGCCGGTCGACGAACGCGCCGACCTCTACGCGCTCGGGTGCGTCCTCTTCGAGATGGTGACCGGGCGCCCGCCGTTCGTCGGCGACTCCGCGGTCTCCGTCGCGTCGAAGCACGTCGTCGAGATGCCGATCGCGCCGTCGCGCCTGAACCCCGACGTCCCGCCCGAACTCGAGACGGTCATCCTCCGCGCGCTCGCGAAGGATCCCGCGGACCGCTACGCGAGCGCGCAGGACATGCGGCGCGACCTCGGACGCGCGCTGCGCGGCGAACCGTTGTCGGGCGCGGCGCCCGCCGCATCGGCGCCGACGCAGCCCGCCGCCGCGGCGACGCAGGTGCTGCCGCGGGGCACGGCGGCGGCGGGCGGCGGGGGGGGGAAAAAAAGGAGGGCAACCCTCCCCGAACCCTTTCCC
>JBJTYK010000176.1:0-2496 GCA_046082745.1 Actinomycetota bacterium
CGTTCCTCGACCTGCCCCGCCGGCGCGCCGAGTGGCGCGCCTGCGCCTGCGACAATCCTCCCGTGAACCCCCGCACCACTCTTCCCCTCGTCCTCTCCGCCGCGCTCGCCCTCGGGCTCGCCACCGCGGGGAGCGCGCTCCTCGCCGCGCTCGCCGGCCTCGTCGTCGTCGCGCTCGCGGTCGGCCTCCTCGCGCGCGGGCCACGCGGCGAGGGGCCCGCGGACCCGGGACGGCGCGCGGCGCTCGCGGTGATCGGCGGCGCCGGCGCCCTCGGCGTGCTCGCCGGCGCGGGCGTCGGCAACGTCCTGCGCCGCGCGGGACGACCCGACCCGCAGCCGGCGCTCGACGCGATGGCCCGCGACCTCGGCACCGAGCACCTCGACCTCGTCCTGCGCCAGTACCTCCCCGGTCGCTCCGGCGACCTCCAGCTCCTCCTCGCGCCGTGGAACAGCAGCAACTACCCGCCGGAGTCGCGTTCGCTCGTCGCGGACGACCCGCGCACGAGCCACGCGTCGGCGTGGATGTACCTCCAGCGCGTGCCGATCGTCGTCCACGCGCCGGGCATCGTCGCGCCGCAGGACCACGACGAGCGGGTCTCGCTCGCCGACCTCGCGCCGACGACCGCGCACCTGATGGGCCTCGACCTCGACGCCGCCGACGGCCGGGTGCTGCCCGGCATCGAGCGGCCCGCCGCACCCCCGAAGGTCATCGTGACGTTCGTCATCGACGGCGGCGGATGGAACGTCCTCACGCACTGGCCCGACGCGTGGCCGGAACTCGGGCGGCTCATGCGCGAGGGCGCGACGTACCGCAACGCGATCATGGGCTCGTTCCCCGCCGTGACGGCCTGCGCGCACGCGACGATCGGCACGGGCGCGTTCCCGCGGACCCACGGCATCACCGGCCACAACCTCCGCTACCGCGGGCGCCCGCGGAAGGCCTGGGGCGAACCGGGCGACGCGGACCCCGCGTTCCTCCTCGCGCCGACGCTCGCCGACCGGTGGACCGACGCGACCGGCGGTGCCGCCTGGATCGGCGAGCTCGGGTACCAGATCTGGCACCTCGGGATGATCGGGCGCGGCGGCGGGCGACCGCTCGGTCGCCCGCCGGTCGCGGTCCTGTGGGACGAGGACGGCGGCGGCGGATGGATCGCCCAGCACCCGACGCGCTACCGGCTCCCGGACGCGGTCCCCTCCCCCGCGTCGCTCGACGCGCTCGTCGAGGCCTACGCCGACCCGGCGATCGACGACCGCTTCACGCCGGAGGGGGCGCGCGCGCTCTGCTGCTCGCCGCCGATCGTCCAGCACCAGGGCGACCTCATCGAGGCGACCTTCGACAGCGAGCCGGTCGGGCGCGGCGAGGCGACCTCGCTCCTGTACGTGAACGTGAAGGCGCCGGACTACGCCGGGCACGTCTACAACTTCCTCTCCGAGCGCGAGCGCCTCGCGATCGAGGAGACCGACCGGCAGATCGGCCGCGTCGCGCGGATCCTCGAGGAGCGTTTCGCGCCGGGCGAAGCCGTCCTCATCGTCACCGCGGACCACGGCCAGGCGCCGACGGTGAACCTCGCCGGCGGCGTCCGCCTCGATCCGATCCAGCTCGAGGACCACCTCGCGGCGACGTTCGGGCCGACGGTGTTCGGCGTCGTCGAGTCGGTCGTCCCGTCGGAGGTCTACCTCGACACGCGGGCGCTCGCGGAACTCGGCGTCTCGATCGACGAGGTCGCGGCGTCGCTCGCCGACTACCGCTACGGGCAGAACCTCGGGCCCTACGTGCGGGAGGCGGCGATCGACCGGGACCGCCTCGACGAGCGGCTCTTCTCCGCCGTCCTGCCGACGACGTTCCTCGACCGCGCGCGCGCCGACGGCGTCGCCGGCTACGGGCCGGGGACGATCTCGGCGGACCCGGGCGGGATCCCCCCGGTCACGTGGTGAGCGCGCCGGCGCTCTCGGACCGCGACCGCGCGGTCCTCGGGGGCGCCGACGGCGAGGGCGCGGCCCTCGCGATGCGGATCGTCGTCGGGCTCGCGCGCGCGATGGGGGCGCCGCGGCTGCTCGACGTCTCGGCGGCCCACATCGACGGGTGCCTCTATCTCGGCCGCGCCGGGCTCGACCTCGTGGAACGTCTCGCGTCGGGCGGCGCGCGGGTCCGGGTGCCGACGACGCTCAACGTCGGCTCGCTCGACCTCCTCCACCCCGACCGCTTCCGCGGCGACCCCGAGACGGCGGCGCTCGGGCGGCGGCTCATGGACCGCTACGTGGAGCTCGGCGCGTCACCGACGTGGACCTGCGCGCCGTACCAGCTCCCGGAGCGACCGGGCCTCGGCGACCAGATCGCGTGGGCGGAGTCGAACGCGATCGTCTTCGCGAACTCGGTCCTCGGCGCCCGCACGAACCGCTACGGCGACTTCATCGACGTCGCCGCGGCGGTGACGGGGCGCGTCCCCGACGCCGGCCTCCACACCGACGCCGGACGGCGCGCGACGCTCGTCGTGCG
>JBJTYK010000177.1:0-13570 GCA_046082745.1 Actinomycetota bacterium
CGCCCGCGCCGCCCGCGCCCTTCGTGGTGCTCGCGGCAGACCGGGGCGGCGCGGGCGCCGCCGCCCTCGCGACGTACGCGCGCGGCGATGCGGTCGCGGTCGGGATCTCCTACGGGCTCCGCAACGTCCTCGATCTCGCGGGCGGCGAGCCGCTCCTCGTCTCCCGCGGCGCCGCGCGCACCGACCCCTCCTGCGACACCGACTACTGCGGCCCGAATCCGCGGACGGCCGCCGGCTACACGAGCGACGGGCGGCTCCTCATCGTCACGGTGGACGGCCGCCAGGCCGGGTTCTCCGTCGGCATGGGGCTCGACGACCTCGCGCACCTGCTCCTGCAGCTCGGCGCCGAGGGGGCCGTGAACCTCGACGGCGGGGGTTCGACGACGATGTGGGTCGAGGGCCGCGGCGTCGTGAACCGTCCGTCGAACGCCGGGAACGCGGAGCGTCCCGTGGGGACCGCGCTCGTGATCCTGCCGGGCGAGGACGCGGACATGCCCACGTCGCTGCAGGGCTAGGACGCGTCGGGCCGGGCGCTTCCGGTGCTGGAGCGGACGACGGGATTCGAACCCGCGACCCCCACCTTGGCAAGGTGGTGCTCTACCAACTGAGCCACGTCCGCGTGGCCGTACGGAGACAGTCTAGGGCGGCCCGCTCCGAGCCTCAACCGACGCCGGTCGAGCCGAACCCGTCGGACCCCCGCGCCGAGGACGGGAGCTCGCCGACCTCGACCGCACGCGCCTCGGGGACCGCGACGACGACGAGCTGCGCGATGCGGTCGCCGCGCGCGATGCGCACCGCCTGATCCCGGTCGAGGTTCACGACCGCGCAGACGATCTCCCCGCGGTAGCCCGAGTCGACGAGCCCGGGAGCGTTCGCGAGCGTGAGCCCGACCCGGGACGCGAGGCCCGAACGCGGGAGCACGAGCCCCGCGTGGCCCTCCGGGATCGCCACCGCGAGCCCGGTCGGGACGAGTGCACGGGCGCCCGGCGCGACCTCGACGTCGATGGCCGAACGCAGATCGAGACCCGCGTCCCCGGGATGCGCCCGCTCCGGCAGGGGCATCCCGGGGTCGAGCCGCCGGACCGGTACCTCCACCTACGAGCAGCCGCTCGTCGACCCGCAGGACGGGCAGACGTAGCAGGAGCCCGCCGGCTGCATCTGGGACCCGCACGAATAGCAGAGCGGGGCGTCGGCCGCCTGCGCGCCCTGCTTCGGACGCTCCACGACCTCGATGGCGCGGGGCGCGGCGACCGGGGCGGGCGCCGGCGCGGAGCCGTTCGACGCCTTGCCGGAGGCCTCGGCCTGGGCGAGGACCTTCCGCTCCTCGACCGACCGGATGCCGAGCGCCTCGCGCTTGTCCGCGGGCAGGTAGTCGAGCGCGAGCCGCCGGAAGATGTAGTCGATGATCGACGTCGCGATCCGGATGTCCGGGTCGTTCGTCATGCCCGACGGCTCGAACTTCGTGTTCACGAACTTCTCGACGTAGGTCTCGAGCGGCACCCCGTACTGGAGGGCGATCGAGACGGCGATCGCGAAGGCGTCCATGATGCCCGCCATCGTCGACCCCTGCTTCGCGACCTTCAGGAACAGTTCCCCGACCCCGTCGTCCGGGTACTCCCCCGCGGTGATGTAGCCCTCGGAGTCGCCGACCCGGAACGAGGTCGTCCGCGACGGACGCGACATCGGCAGGCGCCGACGCACGGGCGTCGCGAGCTGCGCCGGCTCGCCGGCGGCCGCCGGAGCGGTCGCGCTCTTCTTCTTGTCGGCCGACAGCGGCTGCGCGACCTTGCAGTTGTCGCGGTAGATCGCCACCGCCTTCAGTCCGAGCTTCCAGGACTCGATGAACAGCTGCTCGACCTCCTCGACCGTCGCCTCCTCGGGCATGTTCACGGTCTTCGAGATCGCCCCGGAGATGAACGGCTGCGCCGCCGCCATCATCCGGACGTGCCCCATGTAGTGGATGGGGCGGTCGCCCATCGCGGTGTCGAACACCGCGTAGTGCTCGGGCTTCAGGTGGGGGGCGTCCACCACCGAGTTGTTCTCGGTGACGAACGCCACGATGTCGGCGACCGCGGCCTCGCCGTAGCCGAGCTTCTCGAGCGCCCGCGGGACGGTGCCGTTCGCGAAGCGCATCGTGCCGCCCCCGACGAGCTTCTTCGTCTTCACGAGGGCGAGCTCGGGCTCGATGCCGGTCGTGTCGCAGTCCATCATCAGGCCGATCGTCCCCGTCGGGGCCAGGACGGTCGCCTGGGCGTTGCGGAACCCGTGACGTTCGCCGAGCGTGACGGCCTCGTCCCACGCGTTCTTCGCGGCGGACAGGACCGCCTCCGGGACGAGGTCACCGTCGATCTCGTCGGCGGCCGCCCGGTGCTTGCGGATGACCCGGAGCATCGCGTCGGCGTTCGGCGCGTAGCCCTCGAACGGTCCGGTGTGGGCGGCGATCTGGGCGCTCGTCCGGTACGCGTGCCCGGTCATGAGCGCGGTGATCGCGCCGGCCCACGCGCGGCCGCCGTCGGAGTCGTAGGGCAGGCCACGGGCCATGAGGAGCGACCCGAGGTTCGCGTACCCGAGCCCGAGCTGACGGAACTGGCGGGCGTTCTCGCCGATCTTCTCGGTCGGGTAGTCGGAGTTGCCGACGACGATCTCCTGGGCGGTGAAGACGACCTCAACCGCCTTCTTGAAGGCCGGGACGTCGAACACACCCTCGCCATCGACGAACCGCATGAGGTTCAGCGACGCGAGGTTGCAGGCGGAGTTGTCGAGGTGCATGTACTCCGAGCACGGGTTCGAGGCGTTGATGCGGCCCGTCGCCGGGCAGGTGTGCCACTCGTTGATCGTCGTGTCGTACTGCATGCCCGGGTCGGCGCACTGCCAGGCGGCGTCGGCGATCTCGCGCATGAGGTCGCGGGCGCGCAGGGTCTCGATCGGCTCGCCGTTCGTGACCGCCTTGAGCTTCCAGTCGCGGTCGTCGACGACCGCCTGCATGAACTCGTCGTTCACGCGCACAGAGTTGTTCGCGTTCTGGTACTGGACCGAGTAGCTGTCCTTGCCGTCGAGGTCCATGTCGAAGCCCGCGTCGCGCAGCGCCCGGGCCTTGCGCTCCTCGTCGGCCTTGCACCAGATGAAGTCGCGGACGTCGGGGTGGTCGACGTTCAGGATCACCATCTTCGCGGCGCGACGCGTCTTGCCGCCGGACTTGATCGTGCCGGCGGAGGCGTCGGCGCCCCGCATGAAGCTCACCGGGCCGGAGGCGGTGCCGCCCCCCGCGAGGGACTCGCGGGACGAGCGCAGGCGCGAGAGGTTGATGCCGGAACCGGAACCGCCCTTGAAAATCGTCCCCTCCTCGACGTACCAGTTGAGGATCGAGGACATGCGGTCGTCGACGGCGAGGATGAAGCACGCCGAGCACTGCTGCGGGGTGTCCGGGACGCCGACGTTGAACCACACCGGGGAGTTGAACGCCGCCTTCTGGTTCACGAGGAGGTGCGTGAGCTCGTCGGCGAAGACCTGGGCGTCGGCCTTCGAGGCGAAGTAGCCGTCCTTCTCGCCCCAGCCGCGGATCGTGTCGACGACGCGGCCCACGAGCTGGCGGACGCTCGACTCCCGCTGGGGGGTCCCGAGGGTCCCCCGGAAGTACTTCTGGGCGACGATGTTCGTGGCGTTCTGGGACCAGCCGACGGGGAACTCGACGTCGCGCTGCTCGAAGGCGTTGCCGCCCTCCTTGTAGTTCGGGATGACCGCGTCGCGACGATCCCACTCGACCTGGTCGTAGGGGTGGACCCCCTCCTGCGTGAAGTACCGCTGGAAAGAGAGCCCCGACTTCCCCCGGACCTCGCCCTGCTTCGTCGCCACGTGCCTTCCCCCTTCTCGAATCTTCCGGACCTCTCGGACCGCGTTCCCGCCCGACGAGCAACGTACCCACCGGGAATGACAGGGTCGTGATTCTACGGCGGGCGGAGGCCGGGTCAAGGCGCTCGGGGGCAAGATATCGTGCCGCGAACGGACGCGAGCCACTACATCTTGGGGTGCCCGGCGTCGCCGCAGGTCAGGACGTACGGGGTTTGGCGGACTTCTTCTGGAGGATGCCGAGCTCCTTCTCGAAGTCGCTCGCACCCTGGAAGTCCTTGTAGACGCTCGCGAACCGCAGGTAGGCGACCTGATCGAGCTTCGCGAGCTGGCCGAGGATCTCGAGACCCACCTGCTCGGAGGACACCCGCGGTCCGCGGCGCCGGAGGCGGTCCTCGACCCGCACGACGACCGCGGCGACCTGCTCCTCGGTGACCGGGCGGTTCGCCACGGCCTTCTCGAGGCCGGCGAGGACCTTCCCCCGCTCGTAGGGCTCGAAGGTCCCGTTGCGCTTCACGACGGTGAGTCCGAGCTCCTCCACCCGCTCGAAGGTGGTGTACCGGCGTCCGCAGGCGAGGCACTGGCGCCGACGCCGAACCGCCTCCCCGCCGTCCGCGGACCGGGAGTCGATGACCTTGTCGTCCTCGCGTCCGCACCAGGGACAGCGCATCGGGCCTCACCACAAGATGTTGTAGAGGCGCCGAGCATAGGCAGGCCCCCGAGGGGCGTCAACGCGCGGGGATGACGATGGTCCGGCCGACGTCGAGGCTGCCGGCGTCGAGTCCGTTCGCCTCCGCGATCGCGTCCACGAGGATCCTGGGGTCCTCACCCGGCGCGAGCCGCTCCGCGATCTCCCAGAGGGTGTCCCCGGGATGCACGACGTAGGTCTCGCGGGCGACCGGCACGACCGGGTCGAGGCCGGCAACCGCCTCGCGGGCACGCCCCAGCCAGGGGGCGGCGATGACCGCCACGGCGAGGAGCACCGCCAGGCGCCGTCGAACGTAGGTTCGCTCCATGGGGGGCATGGTATCGAACGTCTGTTCGGTTGCAAGCACATCTCCGAACATATGTTTGCCTCGCCTCCGGGTGGGTGCTACCGTCCGGCGGAGCCTAGGAGAGAGGTCCGACATGACGCCCACCGCCAGCCCGAGCACGGTCACGGGGAGCGCCCCGACCGCACGTCAGCGCCGCATCCTCGACTTCATCGCCCGGACGGTCCGGGACCGGGGCTACCCCCCCACGGTCCGGGAGATCGGCGAGGCGGTCGGCCTCACGTCCTCGTCGAGCGTCCACGCCCAGCTCGCGAACCTCGAGCGGCTCGGCCTCCTCCACCGCGACCCCACGAAGCCGCGCGCGATCGGCCTCGCCGAGGCGGGAAGCCCTTCGCGCGCCGCCGAACCGGAGGACGGCACGGTGCCGCTCCTCGGCCGGATCGCGGCCGGCGCGCCGGTGCTCGCGGCCGAGCACGTCGAGGACCGCGTCCGCGTTCCGGGCGACTTCCTGCGCGGCGGCGAGCACTTCGCCCTGCGGGTCGCGGGGGACTCCATGGTGGGTGCGGGCATCCTCGACGGCGACCTCGTCGTCGTGCGCCGCCAGGACGACGCCCGCGACGGCGACGTGGTCGCGGCGATCCTGCCGGGTCCGGGCGAGGACGAGGCCACGGTGAAGCGCCTGCGGCGCACGGACGGACGCGTGCTCCTCGTCCCCGAGAACCCCGCGCTCCGACCCTTCGAGATGCCCGAGGGCGGTCGGCTCGCCGGCGTCGTGACCGGCGTGCTCCGGAAGCTCTAGCCCGCGGTCGAAGCGCCGCCCGAGATCACGAACTCCCCCGCCGCCGCGAGTTCGCGGTCGCCGATCCGCGCACGCACGATCGTCCCGGTATCGGTCTGCGTCTCCGAGAGCACCTCGGCCTCGCGGTAGAGCCGCGCCGTGACGTCCTCGCGGCCGTAGGGGACGAGGAGCTCCACGACGTAGGGCGGGCGCGGCACCGCCTCGGCGAGGCGCTCGAGGAGCGCGTCGAGACCCTCCCCGGTGACGGCCGAGACCTGCACGGCGTCGGGGTGCCGCACCGCGAGGCTCTCGCGCAGCTCGGGCCCGACGCGGTCGATCTTGTTCAGGGCGACGATCTCGGGGAGGCCGCCCGCGCCGATCTCGCCGAGGACCCCGCGGACGGCCTCGATCTGCTGGCGGAGATCCGGCGAGGACGCGTCGGCGACGTGGAGCACGAGCGCGGAGGTCGTGACTTCCTCGAGCGTCGAACGGAACGCCTCGACGAGCTGGTGCGGGAGCTTGCCGACGAACCCGACCGTGTCGGTGAGGACCGCGGTGCGCCCGCCCGGCAGCGCGATGCGGCGCGTCATCGGGTCGAGCGTCGCGAAGAGCTGATCGGCGACGAGGGCATCGGACTCCGTGAGGGCGTTCAGGAGCGTGGACTTCCCCGCGTTCGTGTAGCCCGCGATCGCGACCTGCGGAATGCCCGACCGGATGCGGCCCGATCGCTTCACGTCGCGGGTTCTCGCGAGGTCCTTCAGGTCGTCGCGGAGCCTCGTGATGCGGCGTCGGATGTGCTGGCGGTCCACCTCGAGCTTCGTCTCCCCCGGCCCCCGCGTCCCGATGCCGCCACCGAGCCGCGACATCGCCTCACCCCAGCCGCGGAGACGGGGAAGGAGGTAGTTGAGCTGTGCGAGTTCGACCTGGGCCTTGCCCTCCCGCGACCGCGCGTGGAGCGCAAAGATGTCGAGGATGAGCGCGGTGCGGTCGATGACCTTCGTCTTCAGCCGCTCCTCGAGGTTCCGGAGCTGGCCCGCGGAGAGCTCGTCGTCGAAGATGACCGCCTGCGCCCGCGTCACGCGCACCTCCCGGGCGATCTCCTCGAGCTTGCCACGTCCGACGAACGTCGCCGGGTCGGGATCCGAGCGGGTCTGGACGACCCTGCCGACTGCCTCCGCACCGGCGGAGTCCGCGAGCGCGGCGAGCTCGTCGAGGTCCGACTCCTGCTTCCCGGGACCGACGCCGACGAGCAGCGCGCGCTCCCGGACGCGCGGCCGCCAGGTCGCGGAGAGCGGCGACTCGAGCGTCGACGCCTCGTGGACGCCCCGACGCCGACGGTCCTTCGCCATCTAGGCGAGCGTCTCCCGCAGGCGCGCGAGCGCCTCGTCGAGCCGGTCGTCGGCGACGGTGAGCGAGAACCGGACGTAGCCCTCGCCGCGCTCCCCGTAGCCGCTCCCGGGCGCGACGAAGACCCCGGCGCGGTCGAGCAGACGGTCGGCGAACGACGTCGAGGTCTCGCCCGCGGGCACGGGAACCCACACGTAGCAGGAGCCGCGCGGCGGCTCGACGGCCCACCCGAGGCCGTTCAGCGTCCCGACGAGGAGGTCGCGGCGGCGGCGGTAGGTCTCGCGGATGCCGTCGAGCACATCGAATGGCTGCGCGAGGGCCGCCGCCGCCGCCCGCTGGATCGCGGTGAACTGTCCGGAGTCGAGGTTCGTCTTCACGACGCCGAGCGCGCGCAGCGCCTCGGCGGACCCGACGGCCCAGCCGATCCGCCAGCCCGTCATGTTGAAGAGCTTGGAGAGCGACCCGAATTCGAGCGCGACGTCGCGTGCACCGGGCACCTGGAGGACGCTCGGTGCCACGTGGCCGTCGAACGTGATCTCCGAGTAGGCGGCGTCGTGGGCGAGGAGGAGGTCGTGCTCGCGGGCGAACGCCACGGCCTCCTCGAAGGTGTCGAGTTCGCACGTGGCGGCGGTCGGGTTCGTCGGGAAGTTCAACCACAGGACCTTCGTTCGGGCCGAGACCGGCGCCGCCGCGAGGTCGGGCAGGAACCCTCGCTCGGCGGGCATCGGGAGCGACACCGGCGTCCCTCCGGCGAGCCGCGTCGAGGTTGCGTAGACGGGGTAGCCGGGGTCCGGGACGAGCGCCTCGTCGCCGGGGTCCACGAAGGCGAACGAGAGGTGCCCGAGCCCCTCCTTCGACCCGATGAGGGCCATGACCTCGGTCTCGGGATCGAGCTCCACCCCGAACCGCCGCAGGTAGAACTCCGCAACGGCGCCCCGGAACTCCGCGCTCCCGACATAGGACGGGTAGCGGTGGGTCGCCGGGTCCGCGAGCGCCTCGCGCATCGCGTCGAGCACGTAGTCGGGCGTCGGCAGGTCGGGGTCGCCGACGCCGAGGGAGATGACGTCGACGCCCTGCGCGCGGCGGGCCGCGAGCTTCGCGTCGAGCGAGGCGAACAGGTACGGCGGCAGCGTCCGGATCCGCTCCGCGGGCCTCACGCGAGCCCCCGCGCGGCAAGCCAGTCGTCGGCGACGACCCCGTCGAAGGTGCGCTCCGCCGGACCGGTGAGCAGGACGTCGTCGCCGGTCCGCTCGACCCGCACCTCGCCCCCGGGGAACCGGACGGTCGCCGCGGCGGAGACGAGGCCCGCCTCGTCCGCGGCGACGAGCACCGCGCAGGCGCCCGTCCCGCAGGCCATCGTCAGGCCGGAGCCGCGCTCCCAGACCCGGGTGACGAGGACGTCGTCCTTGGCGACGACGAACTCGACGTTCACGCCCTGCGGGAAGCGCGGGTCGCGCTCGATCGTCGGACCGATCGTCGCGACGTCGAGGCCGTCCGGGTCCTCGTCGAGGAGCAGCACGAGGTGCGGGTTGCCCATCGACACCGCGCTCGCCCGGAAGACCCTGCCCGCGGCCTCGAACGGCTGCCCGAGGAACGTCTCGTCGGCGGCCCCGGTCATCGGGATGTCGCCCCGCCGGAGCGCCGGCGCCCCCATCGACACCGTCACCTCGCGCACCGCGCGTCCGTCGCGACGCAGGCGGAGCTCTCGGCGTCCGGAGCGGGTCCCGACCGCGAGCGCGTCGCCGGTCCAGACGCCCTCGGCGACCGCGAAGGCCGCGAGGCACCGGATCCCGTTGCCGCACATCTCCGCGAGGGAGCCGTCGGCGTTCCGGTAGTCCATGAAGAGGTCGGCGCCCTCCTCGTCGCGCGCGACGCGGATGACCCCGTCGGCGCCAACGCCGAACCGCCGATCGCAGAGCGCGGCCGCGAGACGGGCGTCGAGCGGGCGGCGCCCCTCGAGGTCGAGGTACAGCACGAAGTCGTTGCCGGTCCCGTGGTACTTCGCGAAGCGCAGCTCGCTCATCGGCTCATCCCCGGAGGTGGTCGAGGATCTCGGGCACGACGGCCGTCGCGCCATCATCGGAACGGAACCACCGGATCCGCGGGTCCCGCCGGAACCACGCCATCTGGCGACGGGCGAGCGCGCGGGTGCGCTTCACGGTGGCGGCGATCGCGTCCTCGATCGAGCGTTCCCCCCGCAGCACGTCGGCGAAGGCAGCGTAGCCGATGGCCTGGCCGGAGGTGATGCGCCCGACGTCCCCGTTCGCGAGGAGCGCTCGGACCTCCTCGAGGACGCCGCCGTCGACCATCGCCCGCACCCGCGCCGCGATCCTGGCGTCGAGCGCCTCCCGGGAGACCTCGACGCCGGCGGCTCGGACCGCGGCATCCGGGAACCGCTCCCAGGCGGCGGCGTACGAGGAGAACGGTCGACCGGTCGCGGCGGACACCTCGAGGGCGCGGACGGTGCGTCGGAGGTTCGACGGCTCGATGCGGGCCGCCGCGACCGGGTCCGACGCGGCGAGGCGGGCGTGCAATGCCTCCTCCCCGACCTGCAGCGCCTCGGCCTCGAGCGCGTCGCGGATCGCCGGATCGGTCGTCGGGAACTCGAGGTCGCCGACCGCCGCGCGGAAGTAGAGCCCCGAGCCGCCGACGAGGAGGACCCGTCGCCCGCGCCCGCGGATGTCCGCGATCGCCGCGCGCGCGAGCTCCTGGTAGCGCGCCACCGAGAACGCCTCCGCCGGTTCCGCGACGTCCACGAGGTGGTGCGCAACCCTGGCGCGCTCCTTCGGCGTGGGCTTCGCCGTACCGATGTCCATCCCGCGGTAGAGCAGCATCGAGTCCACGGAGACGATCTCCGCCCCGAGCGTGCGGGCGATCTCGATCCCGGCCTCGGTCTTCCCGCAGGCCGTCGGTCCGACGAGCGCGAGGAGCGGCTGGATCATCCGACCCGTGCCGGCACGCGCTCGCCGGTCAGGTGGTGCGGGTGCGCCGTCACGATGCGGACGTCGAGGAACTCGCCCGGCTCCGCCCGGCCGGGGAGATGGACGACGCGGTTCGTCCGGGTGCGGCCCTGCACGCTCCCCTTGCGGCCCTCCCCCTCGACGAGCACCTCGGCGGTATCGCCGACACAGGCGGTCATCCGCTCGAGCGCGATGCGCTCCTGGAGGGCGACGAGCCGCTCGAAGCGCTCCTGGACGACCTCCTTCGGCACCTGGCCCTCGGCGGTCGCGGCGCGCGTCCCCGGTCGAGGCGAGTACTGGAACGTGAACGCCTGGTCGAAGCGGGCCTCCTCCACGACGCGCAGGGTCTCGCCGAAGTCGGCCTCGGTCTCGCCGGGGAACCCGACGATGATGTCGGTGCTCACCGCGATGCTCGGGATCGCCGCGCGGATGTCGCGCAACCACCCGAGGTAGCGGTCTGCCCGGTACGAGCGCTGCATCGCCCGGAGCACCCGGTCCGATCCCGACTGCAGGGGGAAGTGGATGTGCTCGCAGACCGCCCGGCTCCCGGCCATCGCCTCGATGACGTCCGGCGTGAAGTCGTGGGGATGGGGGCTCGTGAAGCGGATGCGCCGCAGCCCTTCGACCCCGTCGACGGCCCGCAGGAGCTCGGCGAAGCGCGACCGGCGACCGGAGCCCGGCACGGTCAGGTCGCGCCCGTACGTGTTCACGTTCTGCCCGAGGAGCGTCACCTCGACGACCCCGCGCGCGGCGAGGCCGCCGACCTCCGCGAGGATGTCGCCGAGGGGGCGCGAGCGCTGCGGACCGCGGACGAGCGGGACGATGCAGAACGTGCACGCGTTGTCGCAGCCCACGGCGATCGACACCCACGCGCTGTGGGAGGAGGCCCGGGCGGCGGGCAGGGCGCTCGGGAAGGTCTCGGTGTACTCCGCGACGTCGAGGACGGGCCCCTCCTCCTCCGAGCGCCGGATCAAGTTGAGGAGCCCCGGCAGCGCGTGGGTGCCCACGACGACGTCGACCCACGGCGCGCGCCGCTGGATCTCCCCCCGGTCCTTCTGCGCGAGGCAGCCCGCCACGACGATCCGCAGCCGGGGGTTCGCGGCCTTGAGCGGGCGCAGGTGCCCGAGGTTGCCGTAGAGCCGGTTATCGGCGTTCTCGCGCACGGCGCAGGTGTTCAGCACGACGATCTCCGCCTCGGCAGCCTCCTCCGTCGGGACGAGGCCGTCCGTCTCGAGCAGGCCGGCGATCCGCTCCGAGTCGTGCTCGTTCATCTGGCAGCCGAACGTGCGGAGCAGGTAGCGCCGCGTCACTTCGCGTACTCGGTCGCGCGAGTCTCCCGGACCACGGTGATCCGGATCTGGCCCGGGTACTGGAGCTCCTCCTCGACCTGCTTCGCGATGTCGCGCGCGAGGACCTGGGCCGCGACGTCGTCGATCTCCTCGGGCCGGACCATCACGCGCACGTCGCGGCCGGCCTGCATCGCGTAGGTCTTCTCGACCCCGGGATGGGCGTCGCAGATCTCCTCGAGGCGCTGGAGGCGCTTCACGTACGTCTCGAGGTTCTCCCGGCGCGCGCCCGGACGGCCCCCGGAGATGCCGTCGGCGATCTGCGCCAGCACGGCGTCGACGGTGCGCTGCTCGACCTCCCCGTGGTGGGACTCGATGCAGTGGACGACCTCCTCGGTTTCCTGGAGGCGTCGCGCAATCTCGGCCCCGATGATCGCGTGGGAGCCCTCGACCTCGTGGGTCACGGCCTTGCCGATGTCGTGGAGGAAGGCCCCGCGCTTCGCGACCCGAGGGTCGAGGCCGAGTTCCGCCGCGATCGAGGCGGCGATGTGGGCCGACTCGACGAGATGGCGCAGGACGTTCTGGCCGTAGGACGTTCGGTACTGGAGGCGACCGAGGAGCCGGACGAGCTCCGGGTGGAGATCGGTGATGCCGACCTCGAGCGTCGCGTCCTCCCCAGCTCGCCGGATCTGCTCCTCGATCTCCCGCACCGAGCGCTCGTGCATCTCCTCGATGCGCGACGGGTGGATGCGCCCGTCTGCGACGAGTTTCTCGAGGGTCATGCGCGCGGTCTCGCGGCGGACGGGATCGAAGCACGACAGGACGACGGCCTCGGGGGTGTCGTCGATGATGAGGTTCACGCCGGTGACCGCCTCGAACGCGCGGATGTTGCGCCCCTCGCGGCCGATGATCCGCCCCTTCATGTCCTCGGACGGCAGCGGGAACACCGACACGCTCGACTCCGCGGTCTGCTCGGAGGCGACGCGCTGGATCGCGACCGTCACGATCTTGCGGGCGCGCTCCTCGCCCTCCTCGCGGGCGCGCTGCTCGAGCTCCCGGACGGTGACCATGGCGTCGCGGCGCGCCTGATCGATCACCTGCGCGACGATGGCCTCCTTCGCCTCCTGGGCCGTGAGCTGCGCGACCTTCTCGAGCGCGGACCGATGCTGGTCCGCGGACTGCTCCAGCGCCTCACGGACGACCCGCAGCCGCTGGTCGCGGTCGTCGAGCTCGGCCGCGCGACGCTCGACGTCGGCCGCCCGGCGCTCCACGGCCTCCTCACGGGCCGCCATGCGGGATTCCGCGCGGGTCACGTCCTCGCGGCGCACGCGGACGTCCTCCTCGGTCTCCCGGCGCAGTGCGCCGATCTGCTCCTTCGCCTCGCCGAGCGCCTCGCGGGTGATGCGTTCGGCCTCCCGCTCAGCCTCGAGGACGAGGCGCTGGGCGCGAGCCTCGGCGCCGAACGCCTGTCGCTGGGCGAGGACCCGCCGGACGGCGAATCCCAGCGCGATCCCGATCACGAGCGCCGCTGCCGCGGCGAGGTAGGTCGTCTCCATCACCAGCCCTCCCGTTCGGGAGGACCCGGAGGCGGGTCTCGGAACGTGCGTCCGGCGTGCCGGACCTAGGCTGCGCTCGGCCCCGGCGGGGCCTGCGTCTCCTGGGTTCCCTCGGTGGAGCGTCGGATGGGTCGATTCATCGGGACTCGCACGATTCGAAGTGGTGCCTCGGGTCCTGCCGATACCCCTTCAGGGTACGTCCCGCGGGCGACCGGGCACAAGACCCCATCAGCCGTCCGCCGGGTCGACCTCCACGGAGAGCGCGGCCGCGGCGGCCCGTCGAGCGAGGCCGGGGGCGTAGCCGCGGCGTGCGAGCAACGAGGCGAGGCGGCGGTGGGCGACCTCCGGCGGCAGGTTCGCGAGCCGGGGAGCCCGGGCGCGAGCGAGTTCGAGCGCCCGGTCCTCCTCCCCCGACTCCGCCCAACCGTCCTCGAGGGCGCGATCGATGTCCTGGCGGGCGACGCCCTTGGCGATGAGGTCGGAGACGACCGCGGGGAGCCCGAGCTCGTCGAAGCCGAGGATCTTGAAGGGGATCTGGCGGAAGGCGCCCGCGACGGTGCCGCGCTGCATGAAGAGGTTGCCGCGGAAGCGGGCCAACCCCGGTACACCGAAGGAGAGGTCGAGCTCGCTCGTGCGCTCGAACTCGGCTTTTTGCTGGTCGTCGAGGACCGCGTAGACGAGTGACTGCGCGTCGTGCGGTGCGAGCGGTGCCATGCGCTCGGGGATGATCGCGCCGTCGATGCGGTACGACGGCGGTGCTCCCGCGGTGAGGTGGAGATCGCTCGCGCCCTTCTCGACCATGCGG
>JBJTYK010000178.1:0-4943 GCA_046082745.1 Actinomycetota bacterium
CACGGCCACGATCGCGATGACGGCGGCGACCGCGCCGAGGGCCGTGAGGCCGGTGAAGCGTTCGCCGCCGAGGAGCCCGGCGACGACGGCGGTGCCGGCGCCGGTGACCGACGTGACGGGCGCCGCGACGCTCATCGGTCCGAGGGCGAGCGCGCGGTAGAGCGCGATGAGGCCGACGCAGTTCAGCGCGCCCGACGCCGCGCCGAGGAGGAGGTCCTCGCGCGTCGGATCCCCGCCGACGACCGCGAAGAGGAGGAGCGACGCCCCGAGGCCCGCGACGACGGCGATCGCGGTGACGAACTGCGCGGGAAGGCGCCGCGCGGAGAGCCCGCCGAGGAAGTCGGAGGAGCCCCAGAGCACGGACGCGAGGCAGGCGAGGAGCGCGGGCACCGGCGGAGGCTATCCCACGGGCGGCCGGCGGGCACCGCGCCCGCCGCGTCGGTCCACCTCAGACGACGTGCCCGCCGGCCGCCCGGACCTCCGCGAGCGCGCGGTCGCCGTCGCCGGGACGCCGGTCGACGGCGCGGACGCCCTCGCGGAGCACCGTCACGTCGAATCCCTGCGCGAGGCCGTCGAGCGCGGTGCCGCGCACGCAGTAGTCGGTCGCGAGCCCGACGACGACGATCGCCGTGACGCCGCGTTCGCGCAGGAGCCCGCCGAGCCCGGTCGGCATGGTCTCGCCGGTGCGCGGGTCGCGCGCCGTGAAGCCGGAGTAGCCGTCCTCGCCCTCCGTGCCCTTCAGGATGACCGGTCCCTCGACCCGCAGGTCGGGGTGGAACGCCGCCCCGGGCGTGTCGGCGACGCAGTGGACCGGCCAGATGCCGCCGTCCTTCTCGAAGTGCGGCGTGGAGGGCGGATGCCAGTCGGCGGTGTACGCGACGGTCGCGTCGGCGGCGAGGGCGCGCTCGACCTCGAGGTTCACGAACGGGACGATGTCGCCGCCGCCCCGCACGGCGAGGCGACCGTCGGGCTGCGCGAAGTCGTTCTGGACGTCGACGACGACGAGCGCGACGGCGCGACCGTAGTCGATCATGCGCTCATGCTACGCCCCGCCACCGACGCGGACCGCGTGCGGTTCGCTACGCGCTCGCCCGGAGCGCGATCCACATCTGCTGCATCCGCGTTGCCTGTCCCGCGGAGAAGCGGTCCATGCAGGTGTCGTACGTGTAGTCCATGAAGTTCGTGATCGGGTCGGCGCCGGGCGACGTGCAGGTATCGCGCCCGGTCGGGCACTGGTACGCGGGGCTGGCCTCCGCGGGCGTGTCGCTCACGGAGTCGCCCTGACCGGTGCATCCGCTCTGGAACGTGTGGTAGAGCCCGAACCAGTGGCCCGCCTCGTGGGTGAGCGTGTCGCCCTTGTTGTAGTTGCCGATGAACCCGCCCGGCAGCGACCCGTAGTGGATCACGACGCCGTCGTCGCTGCCGATCGAGTTGTCGGGGAACGTCGCGTACCCGAGGTAGGACGTGCCGAGGTCGCGCGTGTAGACGTTGAGCGTCCTCGGACCGCCCCGGTAGAGGGCCTTCTTCATATCGGAGTCGGTCTTGCCCCCGAGCCGGCCCGAGAACCACCGCGAGTTGTTCGTGCGATCGGTGCCGGCGAGGACGAACTGGAAGGTCGTGTCCGTGTTCCCGGAACCCTGGCCGCCGTAGGCAGCGTTCAGGACGTTGATCTGGTTGTTGATGGTGCTGTCGGAGACCTCCCCCGTGTTGCACGACGTGATGACGTGGAACCACACGTCGACGGTGGCGGTGGTCGCGGCGAGCGCGGCGACCTCCCGCTGGAACGTGGCGAGGGTGCCGTTCGCGCGCTGCTCCGCGACGTACGTCGCGAGCGGGTCGACCTTCGGGAACACCGTCAGCTCCTCGACGAGGCCGGCCGCGGTGTCGCGGACCCGGAGCACGCTCCCCGCCTTCGTCGAGCAGGTGCTGCCGGGGGAGAGTTGGCGCGCGGAGGCCGGGGCCGCGCCGAGCACGAGGGCCGTGGCGATGACGGTGACGATCGCTGCGCAACGCTTCACGGAGACTCCTTCCGTCCCATCCCCTCCGTGGAGGCCTCAGGATACCGGAAGGTCGAGGAGCCGCGGTTCCACGGCCTTGAACGAGATCCAGACCTCCGCCCGCTCGACGAGGCGCAGGCGCTCGACGCTCCCGAGGGTGATCTCGGCGACGACCGGCGGGCGGGTGTCCACCCGGATGCGGGCCCGGTCGGTCTCGACCGCGATGCCGCTGATCTCGCCGCGGAGCATGTTCCGCGCGCTCCCCGAGGTCGGCGCCGACAGCGACACCGACACGTCGGAGGGACGCAGGACCGCCGTCACGTCGTCGAGCGCGCGGCGGGGGAGGTCCTGCGGCCACGCGACGACGACCTCGCCGCCGTCCGCGGTGAGGAGGACGCCCGCGCCCTCCTCGAGCGGCTCGAGCCGTCCGCGGAACCGGTTCAGGCCGACGAACTCCGCGGCCCACGGGGTGGCGGGCGCGTCGCGGATCTCCTCGGGCGTCCCCACCTGGACGACGCGCCCGCCCTCGACGACGATCACGCCGTCGGAGAGCGTCATCGCGTCGACCGGGTCGTGCGAGACGACGATGCGGACGCCGGGGAACGCCGCGAGCTCGGTCGCGAGGAGCGCGCGGATGTCGGCGCGCGCCGCGACGTCGAGCGCGGCGAGCGGTTCGTCGAGGAGGAGGAGGTCCGGCTCGCCGACGAGGGCGCGTGCGAGCGCGACGCGCTGCGCCTCGCCGCCGGAGAGCTCCGCCGGCGTCGCGCTCGCGCGCGCCGCGACGTCCATCCGCTCGAGGACCGCGAGGGCCCGTGCGCGCGCCTCCTCCTTCGCGACCCCGCGGGCGCGCAACGGGAACGCGACGTTCTCGAGCGCCGAGAGCGACGGGAACAGCCGCAGGTCCTGGAACAGCACCCCGACCTTCCGCTCGCGCGGGGGCACGTGCGCCCGTCCGTCGTCGAGCGTGCGGTCCGCGAGGCGGATCGCGCCGCGCGTGGGGCGCAGGAGCCCGGCGAGCATCGCGACGAGCGTGGACTTCCCCGCGCCGTTCGGTCCGACGACCGCGACGGTCTCCCCGGGCGAGAGCGCGAGCTGGAGGTCGAGGTCGAACCCCCCGCGGCGCACCCCGGCGTCGACGACGAGGCTCATCGCGCGAGGATCCGTTCCCGCAGGCCGACGAGGACCGCGACGGAGACCGCGACGAGGACGAGCGAGAGCGCGACCGCCGCGCCGGGGTCGGCCTCCTTCACGGCGTAGATCGTGAGGGGCAGCGTCGCGGTGCGACCGGGCACCGTGCCGGCGAACGTCGCCGTCGCGCCGAACTCCCCCAGCGCGCGCGCCCACGCGAGCGTCACGGCCGCGAGCAGCTGCGGTCGCAGCGCCGGGAGCGCGATGCGGCGGAACGCGTACCAGCGCGACGCGCCGAGCGTCTCCGCGGCCTCGCCGAGCCCCGCGTCGAGCGAGCGGAAGCCCGACTCCGCCGCGAGGACGACGAGGGGGAACGCGACGAACGCGCCGGCGAGGATCGCGCCGAACGTCGTCCCGGCGAGCGAGATGCCGGCGCGCGCGAGCGGTCCACCGGCCAGGCCGTCCGGTCCGAGCGCGGCGAGGAGCGCGATGCCGCCGACGACCGGCGGCAGCACGATCGGCAGGACGACGAGCGCGCGGACGACGCCGCGGCCGGGGAAGCGCGACGCGAGGAGCCGCCCGACCGGCGCGCCGACGGCGAACGCGAGCGCCGCGGCGGCGAACGAGATGATGAGCGAGAGCCGGAGCGCCTCGAGCGCCGCGGGTGAGGACACGACGTCGCCGAACCGCGGCCACGGCGCCTGCGTCGCGAGGCCCGCGAGCGGGAGCGCGACGAACGCGAGGCCGAGGAGCGCGACGACCCAGACGAGGGGGTTCGGCCGGTCCGGCCCGCGGTCCATCAGACCGCGAACCGCACGTGGAGGATGTCGCCCTCGGCGACCACGTAGTCCTTCCCCTCCATGCGGAGGTGGCCCTTCGTCTTCGCGGTCTCCATCGATCCGTCCTCGACGAGCTGCGCGTAGCCGATCACCTCGGCGCGGATGAAGCCGCGCTCGAGGTCGGAGTGGATGACGCCGGCGGCCTCGGGCGCCTTCGCCCCGCGGCGGACCTCCCAGGCGCGCGTCTCGTCCTCACCGGTCGTGAGGAACGTGATGAGGTCGAGCGCGCGGTAGCAGGCCTCGATCACCCGCGGGAGGCCGGGCTCGGTGACGCCGAACTCCTCGAGGAGCGCGTTCGCCTCGTCGGGGTCCATCTCCGCGGTCTCGGCCTCGATCGCCGCGGACACCCCCACGGTGTCCGCGGGCAGATCGGCGGGCACCGTCGCGCCCTCCTCGAGGTTCGCGACGACGACGACGGGCTTGAGCGAGAGCGGCGCGATGCCGCGCAGGTGCGCGAGGTCGCCCTCGTCGAGCGACGCGGCGCGGAGCGGACGACCGGCGCCGAGCGCGTCGCGGGCGCGTTCGAGCGCCGCGGTCTCCTCGTTCGGCTTGCCCTTCGCGCGCTTCAGCGCCTTCTCGAGCGCGGGTTCGAAGACCGCGAGGTCGGCGAGGACGAGGTCGGCCTCGACGTCGGCGAGCTCGGCCGCGGGCTTCGCTTCGGGTCCGAAGCAGCGCACGACGATCGCGAGCGCGTCGGCCTCGCGGAGCTTCGCGACCCCCTGCGCGGAGGAGGTCCCGCCGGGGACGTCCACGAAGCGCACCTGGGCGGCGACCGTCTTCTTCGAGGATTCCATCTCGGTGAGGACCCCGAGCCGCGGGTCCGGGACCGGGACGACCGCGACGTTGGCCTGCCCGCCGAGGCTTCCGGAGCGCGTGAGCGCCGTGAAGAGGGTCGACTTGCCCGCGAAGGGCTTCCCGACGAGTCCGACGTCGCGCATAGGTGGCCCATCGTACGGGAGGTCCGCGGCGGTCCGGTCGC
>JBJTYK010000179.1:0-6067 GCA_046082745.1 Actinomycetota bacterium
CCGCGCGAAGGTCCGTCTCGGCGACCTCGAGCTCGTCGCCGGCGCCGCCACGGCCGAGCCCGAGGGCGACGTCCGCGTCGCGATCCGCCCCGAGCGCGTCGGGCTCGAGCCCGCGGGCGCGACCGGCGAGAACCGCGTCCCCGGCACCGTCGAGCGCACCGTCTACGTCGGCGCGACCCTCCAGGTGTTCGTGCGGCTCGCGACTGGCGCGACGATCCAGGCGTGGTTGCCGAACCTCGGCGGCGGCGTCCCGCACGAGCAGGGGGCCGCGGTCGTCGCGCACCTGCCGGTCGACGCGCTCCGCGTCGTCCCCGACGCCGCCGTCTAGCGCGCCGAGGCGAAGTCCGTGACGCTCGTGCGCTGCCCGCGCCCGAGGCGCCGGGAGAGCGCGTAGCCCGCGCCGATCACGAGCGTCGTCGTGACGAGCATGAACGTCGCCGCCGCGTTCACCGCGGGCGTCGGCGCGGCGCGGACGCTCACATAGATCTTCACCGAGAGCGGCTGGGTCCCCGCGCCGGCCGACAGGTCCGACACCGTGACGAAGTCGTCGACCGTGTTCGCGAAGACGAGCGCGAGGCTCGCGAGGATCGCCGGGGCGAGGAGCGGCAGGAGCACCCGCCGCAGCGAGTCGCGCGGCGGCGCCCCGAGGTCGAGCGCGGCCTCCTCGTACTCCGGGCCGAGGGCCAGGAGCCGCGCGCGCACGAGGATGAACGGCAGCGAGACCTGGAGCGTCACGAGCGCGAGGACCTGCGAGACCGTCCCGAGCGGCACGAACGCGTACACGTACTGCACGAGGTAGAGGAACGCGACCGCCAGGACGATCTCCGGCATGACGAAGGACGCGAGCATCGCGAGGTTCGCGCCGCGGGCGGCGCGCCCCCGCCACCGGTCGAGGCCGATCGCGAAGGCAGTCCCGAGCGGCACCGCGATCGCCATCGTGAGGACCGAGAGCACGAGCGTCTGGACGATCGCGCCCCGCAGGTCCGGGCTCGTGAACAGCGACCCCTGGGCGTCGCCCTGCGGCGCGCCGAACCACCACTCCGTCCCGAACCCCTGGAACGTGCTGTTCGACCGGCCCGCGTTGAAGGAGAGGAGGACCGCGATCAGGACCGGCACGAGCGACCAGACGAGGTAGATCCACGTCGCCGCCGCGAGGAACCGCGGCCGCGCCCAGGGGTCGCGGGCCATCAGCGCAGCTCCCGGGCGGTCGAGCGCAGGTAGCCGACCATCGGCACGAGCAGGAGCGCGAGCAGGACGAGCGTGAGCACCGCCGCCTCCGGCCCCTGGCCGCTCGTGTTGATCGCGCCGTCGAGGATGTTGCCGATCATCGCCGTGCGCGGCGACGACGACAGGAGCGTCGTCGTGTAGTAGTCGCCGAACATCGGCAGCGACACGACGACGAGCCCCGAGAGGATCGCGGGTCGCGAGAGCGGGAGCGTCACCCGCAGGAACGTCCGGCGCGGGTCCGCACCGAGGTCACGGCCCGCCTCGAGGAGCCGCGGGTCGATGCGGTCGAGGAACGCGTAGAGCGCGAAGATCATGTACGGCACGTAGCCGTAGACGAGGCCGAGCACCACCGTCACGGCCTTCCCGTCGAGCCAGCCGACCGGGGCCATGCCGACGAGGCCGAGGAGCCGGTTCACGTAGCCGTCGTCGGTGAGGAGGCTCCGCCACGCGAGCATCCGCATGAGGTAGCTGATCCAGAAGGGCGCGACGAGCAGCACGAGGTAGAGGGAGCGGCGCCGCCCACCGTGGCGGGCCACGTGGTACGCGACCGCGTAGCCGATCACGAGGCAGAGCAGGCTCGCGATCGCGACGTAGGCGAACGTCCGCAGGTACGTCGGCGCGAACGGTCCGACGACCTTCGCGAGCGTCTCCTGCGCGTGCGCGAACGTCCACCACCACGGCTGCCAGACGGGGAGCGGGCTGCGGAAGACCGGGTCGACGGTCCCGAAGGCGACGCAGACGACGACGTAGAGCGGGACGACGAAGAACGCGACGATCCACAGCGTGGCGGGCGCGGCGAGGCGGCGCCAGAACCGCTGCGGGATCCAGCCCGCGCCCGGCGCAGCTGTGGCCGCGCCGGCCCTCCCGTCCGCGACGCTAGCCCGCACCGACCGTGAAGTTCTGCCAGGCGTCGTGCCAGAGGTCGTCGACCTCGGGGGTGAGCTCCCACTGCGGGTAGCCGACGGCGAAGTCCTCCTGGCGGACGACGGCCGCCTCCATCCAGGGGAAGACGTACGGCTGGTCCCAGTAGCTGTTCGTCGTCGTGAGCGTGTCCGGGTCCGCGTCGTTCTGCGGGGGTTGGTACCCGGTCCACGAGAAGTTCTTCATCGCCGCGTCGTGGCCGAGGAGGTAGTTCAGGAACAGGTGCGCGAGCACGGGGTGCTCGGCGTTGCTCGGGATCGCCATCGTGTCGTTCGCGACGAGCCCGCGCCGGTCCTCGGGGAACCAGTAGCCGAGGTCCTCGTAGGCGGTGTCCTCGCTCACGTAGAACCACCCCGCGACCGCGTCGCCGGACCACGCCGTGTGGACGTCGAACTGGTTCTCCGGCAGGAGCTGGTACGCGCCGTTCGTCGTCGCGCGGACCCCGACGAGGTCGACGAGCCGCAGGAGGTCCGCCTCTGCGATGTCGATGTCGGCCTTCCGGTCGGTGTTCACGTCGGTGATGCCGTTCTTCAGCAGCGCCTCCGACATCGTGTCGCGGTAGCTGTCGTAGACCCCGACCCGTCCCGCGTGCGCGGGGTCCCAGAGGATCTCGTACGGGTTCGCGAGTCCCCGGATCGCGTCGTCGGGGATCACGTTGCGTCGGTACGAGATGCCGGTCGTGTAGACGATGTAGGGGACGCTGTAGCGCGCCTCGCCGTCGTAGTACGGGCTCGCGTAGACCGGCCAGACCTCGCTCGCGAGGTTCGGCAGGTACGCGTGGTTCAGCGGCTGGAGGAGCTTCGAGGACACGAGCTTGCCGAACGTGTCGGTCGTCGGGAAGAAGACGTCGAACCGCAGCTCCCCGGTCCGCAGCTTCGCGAGCGCCTCGTCCATGTTCTGGAACGTCGTGATGCGGAAGTCGCAGTCGTACTCCGCGCAGAAGTCCTGGACGACCTTCTTCCAGAGGTAGTCGGACCAGTTGAAGATCTCGAGGGTCGCGCCCTGCTCGGGCTGGAGGCCGTCGGCGATCATCGGGTTGTCGTCGAAGCGCTCCCAGGTGACCGGGGCGTCCACCGTGGCGATCGGGTAGGGGCCGCCGAGGTCGAGGCCGCCCGAGCCGACCGTCGAGCCCGCGGGCGCGGCGCCCGGCTTCGAGCAGGCGGCGAGGAGCGCGCCGGCGGTCGGGATCGCGAGGGCGCCGCGCGCGGAGCGGCGGAGGAACTCGCGGCGCCCGAGGTTCCGAGGTCCGAAGGTGCCCGACATGCGCCCCCCTCTCGGCGCGCGGTGCGCCCGCGCGGCGGTCGGTAGCATAGGCCGACCCCGGGGCGGGCGCGAGTCCTCGGGACCCCTCCGGAGGTGTCGGTGACGCGGTCGGTGCTCGTCGAGGACGTCGGTCCGATCCGTCGGCTGACCATGAACCGTCCCGATGTCCTGAACGCCCTCGACCACGGGCTCCTCGACGCGCTCGAGGCCGAACTCGACGCCGCCGCGGCCGCGACGGAGGTCTCGGTCGTGATCCTCCGCGGCGCGGGCCGCGCGTTCTGCTCCGGCTACGACCTCTCGGAGGACGCCGGTGAGGGCGCGCTCGACGAGGAGGGCTGGCGGCGCGTCCTCGGGAGCTCGACGCGGCGCCTCCTGAAGTTCTTCGACCACCCGAAGCCGATCATCGCGTCGGTCCACGGGTACTGCCTCGCGGGCGGCACCGACCTCATGCTCGCCGCCGACCTCTGCGTCGCAGCCGACGACGCGAAGTTCGGGTACGTGGACATCCGCTTCGGCTCCGGCGTCGTGTCGATGTTCCTGCCCTGGGTCATCGGGGTGCGCGCGGCGAAGGAGCTCCTGTTCACCGGCGAGGACCGCATCCCCGCCGCGGAGGCGCACCGGCTCGGCCTCGTGAACCGCGTCGTGCCGCGCGACGAGCTCGACGACGCCACGCTCGCGCTCGCGGAGCAGATCGCGAAGAACGAGCCCTTCGTCGTGCAGATGACGAAGCGATCCGTGCACCGCGCGTGGGAGCTCGGCGGGTTCCGTCAGGCGATGGAGGACAACGTCGAGATCGACGTCCTCATCGAGAGCGCGAACCTCCCGCAGCGCGACGAGTTCCGCCGGATCACGATGGAACAGGGCCTGAAGGCCGCGATCGCCTGGCGCGACGCGCGGTACCGCGCATGAAGCCCTTCGACCTCCGTCCGCTCCTCGCGCCGCGCTCGATCGCGATCATCGGCGCGTCGGAGTCGCGCGACAGCTGGGCGCCCGAGATCGAGCGGAGCCTGCGCCACGTCGGGTTCCGCGGCGACCTGTACCCCGTGAACCCGAAGTACGACACCGTGTGGGGCCGTCCGTGCGTCGGGTCCGTCGAGGAGCTCCCGCGCGGCATCGACCTCGCGGTCGTCGTCGTCCCCGCGCGCGTCGCCGTGCGGATGGTCGACGCGTGCGGCCGCGCGGGGGTGGGCGGGGTCATGGTCGTGTCGAGCGGCTTCGCCGAGGCGGGGGAGGAGGGCCGCGCGCTCCAGGACGAGCTCCGCGCGACCGCGCTCCGCCACCGGCTCCCGGTCCTCGGGCCGAACGTCGAGGGCTTCGTGAACTACGTCGACCGCGTCGCGCCGTACGGGACGACGCCGCCGCCCGAACCGGTCCCCGGCGGCATCAGCGTCCTGTCGCAGTCGGGGACGGTGGCCTGGACGATGAACCAGGTCGCGTCGGACCGCGGCGTCGGCCTGCGGATCATCCTCGGGTGCGGGAACGAGGCGGTGCTCGGGCTCGGCGACCTCTACGCGTGGGCCGCGGCCGATCCCCACACCGAGGTCGTGACGAGCTACCTCGAGACGATGCGCGACGTCGAGGGGATCGGCCGCGGCCTCGACGCCCTCCGCGCGGCGGGCAAGCCGATCCTCATCTGCGCTCCCGCCGGTCGCAGCGAGGCCGCGCGCGCGTCGATCGTCGCGCACACCGGCGCGCTCGCGGGCGACACCGCGATCCGCGACGCCTGGCTCCGCGGCTACGGTGCGATCCTCGTCGAGGACCCGGTCACGATGTTCGAGGCCGCGGTGCTCCTGTCTCGGCACCGGAAGGTCCGCACGGGCGGCGTCGCCGCGGCGCTCCAGTCCGGCGGCGCGTGCACGCTCTTCGCGGAGGCCGCGGGCGCCGCGGGGCTCTCGCTCCCGACGTTCGCCGCGACGACGAAGCGGCGGCTGCGCGCGGCGCTCCCGCACTTCGCCTCGCAGAACAACCCGCTCGACGTCACGGGGCAGGCGGCCGTCGAGACCGACATGTACGTCGGCGCCCTCGAGGCGCTCGCGCGCGACCCCGAGGTCGGGTTCGTCGCCTTCGACGCGTTCCCGCCGCGTCTGCCCGACGAGGGCGTGTGGGCCGCGCCGGTCCTCGAGGCCGTGAAGCGACTGCGCCGCGAGACCGGCGTCGTGTTCGCGTCCGTCGCGATGAGCCCGCTCGCGTACAACGCGCAGGCGAAGGCGTTCGTGCGGACCGCGCCGATCCCGTTCCTCCAGGGTCACCGCGCGGCGACCGGCGCGATCCGCGCGCTCCAGGACCTCGGCGCGTCGAAGGACGTCGTCGTGCCCGACCTCGCGCCGCACGCCGCGCGCGCCGCATCGCTGCGGCGGCTCCGCGGCCGCTCCGGCCCGCTCGACGAGGCGCTCGCCGCGGAGCTCCTCACCGCCTACGGCGTGCGACGACCGAAGGAGGGCGTCGCCGCGACGCCGGCCGCCGCGGCCGCGCTCGCACGGCGGATCGGGTTCCCGGTCGCGGTGAAGGCGCTCGCGCCGGAGCTGCCCCACAAGGCGAAGCTCGGCGGCGTTCGGCTCGGGCTCCGTTCGGCCGTCGACGTCGAGATCGCCGCGGCGGAGGTGGCGGGCGCCGCGCGCCGTGCCGGCGCGCGGCGCCCGCGGATCCTCGTCCAGCG
>JBJTYK010000180.1:0-13354 GCA_046082745.1 Actinomycetota bacterium
TTCGTTTCTTTTGTGGTCACTCCTTGGGGGGCGGGGGCCGAACCCCCCACTCTCTCCTCCCCACCCCCCCCCCCCCCCCCGCTCCGCCGCGGCCCGCGCGAACGCCCCGTCGTCAATCAGTCCGACCGACTCGAGCGCCGCGAGCTCCTCGTCGACCTCGTGCTCCGGGAAGCCGGCACCGAGGAGCCGCGAACGGAGCTCACGCCGGGAGCGCTGCCGCACGGCGAGGAGCACGAGGGCCCGCTCGTGGAGCGGGAGGGGCTGCTTCGCCGTGCGGCGGCCGCCGAGCGCCACCGCGATCAGGCGCTCGGGGCCGTGGCGCGCTCCCTGGTCTTGCCCGCCGTGGGCTTCGCGCCCGAAGCGTCGACGTCGATCGCGTCGGTCGAGACCTCGGGCATCGGCGCGGCGACCTCGACCCGCTCGTCGCCGCCGACCGAGAAGGCGGCCAGGCCGACGGCCTCGCGGACCTTGCGGTCGATCTCGTCGGCGACGTCGCGGTGCTCGCTCAGGAACGCGCGGGAGTTCTCCCTGCCCTGGCCGAGCTGCTCGCCCTCGTAGGTGAACCAGGCGCCGCTCTTCTTCACGATCTCGAGGTCGACGCCCACGTCGAGGAGGCTCCCCTCCTTCGAGATGCCGGTCCCGTAGAGGATGTCGAACTCGCACTGGCGGAACGGCGGGGCGACCTTGTTCTTCACGACCTTCACGCGGGTGCGCGAGCCGATGACGTCGGTGCCGTCCTTGAGGTTCTCGACCTTGCGGACGTCGAGGCGGACCGACGAGTAGAACTTCAGCGCCCGGCCACCGGTCGTCGTCTCGGGGTTGCCGAACATGACGCCGATCTTCTCGCGGAGCTGGTTGATGAAGATCGCGGTCGTGTCGAACCGGGAGAGCGTCCCTGCGAGCTTGCGCATCGCTTGCGACATGAGGCGCGCCTGGAGCCCGACGTGGGAGTCGCCCATCTCGCCCTCGATCTCGGCCCGGGGAACGAGCGCCGCCACCGAGTCGATGACGATGACGTCGAGGCCGCCGGAGCGCACGAGCATGTCGGCGATCTCGAGCGCCTGCTCGCCGGAGTCGGGCTGCGAGACGAGCAGCTGCTCGATGTTCACCCCGAGACGCTGCGCGTAGGTGGGGTCGAGCGCGTGCTCGGCGTCGATGAAGGCGGCGATGCCCCCGCGACGCTGGGCCTCCGCGATGATGTGGAGGGTGACGGTGGTCTTGCCGGAACCCTCCGGGCCGAAGACCTCGACGATGCGGCCGCGCGGGATGCCCCCGACGCCGAGCGCGATGTCGAGGGACAGCGACCCCGTCGGGATGACGGAGATCCCCGCGCCCATCGGGTGCTCCCCGAGGCGCATCACCGCACCCTTGCCGAACTGCTTCTCGATCTGCGACAGCGCGACGTCGAGCATCTTCTCGCGGTCAGCCGTGGCCATCCGTGCCTCCTCCCGATCCTTCCGGGCGGTGGCCCGGCCGGGCGGATCGCCCGGACGCAGGACGCTACCCCCCGCTACCGACATGGATTACATCCCCGTAGTTACCCGGGTGCAACGTGGGGACCCTACCCGAACACATGTTCGGGGTCAACGACCGAGCGGGAACTCCCCGAGGGCCTCGTGGCGACTCCCTTCCGGGCCGGGGTGGGACCGGAAGAGCACCACCGCACGCACGGGGAACGGCTCCCCGAAGGCCCTCCCGGGCGGGCCGGGGAGGCCCTCGAGTCGGGCCGGAGGTTCGTAGCGGGCGAGCGTGAGGTGGGGGCGGTACGGGCGGTCGCCGTCGGGTCCGGGGAACCCCGACAGGCCCACCGCGAGCGCCGCCAGGACCCCGTCGTCGTCGACGCCCGCCCAGAGCACGCGGGCGCGGCGGCCCGGGAAGGCCCCGAGCCCTCGCAGGCGGACCACCCCCGAACGGGACGCGCGGGCCGCCTCCCCGATCGCGCGGGCGATCTCCGGGAGATCCGCTTCCGGGACGCTTCCGAGGAACCGCACCGTCACGTGCTGCGAGCCGTCGCGGACCCGCCGCGTGCCGGGGAGCGAGAGCCAGGGCGCGGCGGCGGCGGTCGCCTCGGCGACCGCCGCCGCTGGCACCGTCACCGCGACGAACAGCCGCATCCCGCGGGGCGGCATCAGCGCGCGGGGCCCCCGGGGAGCGGGCGGCCCTCGAGGAAGCGCCGGACGAGGTCGAGCGCGTTCGTCGTCGCCCACCGCCGGACCGCGGCGCGCTCGCCGGGCGTCCGCAGCATCCTGCGGTGCGAGGTCCCGTCCGCGTCGAGCGCGAGCCACACGGTTCCCGGCTCGACGCCCTCCTGCGGTTCGGGTCCCGCGACCCCGGTCATGGCGACCGCGACGTCGGCACCGAAGCGTTCCCGCGCGCCCGACGCCATCGCCGCGGCGCACGCCTCGCTCACGACGCCCTCGCGCGCGAGGAGCGCCGGATCGATCCCGAGCACCGCCGCCTTCGCGCCGGTCGCGTAGCAGACCGCGGAGCCGAGGAAGACCGCGGAGGCGCCCGGGACCGACGTCACGCGCGCGCCGAACTCGCCGCCGGTGAGCGACTCCGCCGCCGCGAGCGTCCTCCCGGACCCGGCGAGGAGCCGGACGACCGCCGCCTCGAGGTCCTCGCCCCGGTCGGAGAACACGACGTCGCCGAGGCGCCGGAGGACCTCGTCGGCGACCGGCGCGATCGCCGCCTCGGCCGCGGCACGATCGTCGCCGCGCGCGGTGAGGCGCACCCGCACCTCGCCGCCCCCCGCGAGGTAGGCGATCGTCGGGTTCCGTGACTCCCGGAAGAGATCGTCGAGGAGTTCGCCGGTCCGCGACTCCGCGATGCCCGTGCAGCGGATCACCCGCGAGACGATCGCCGCGGGACCGGCGAGCGCGGCGAGTTCCGGGAGCACCGTCTGCTCCATCATGTCGCGCATCTCGGCGGGGACGCCGGGGAGCGCGTAGAGCCGCACGCCGGCCCGTTCGGCCGCGAGGCCCGGGGCCGTCCCGAGGCGGGCCCGGATCGGACGCGCGCCGCGCGGGACGTCGGCCTGCACGAGGTTCGACAGCGGCATCTCGCGGCCGAGCGACGCGAAGCGCGCGCGCAGGGCGTCCTCGATCGACGCGTCGCGTTCGAGCGCGGTTCCGAGGAACGCGGCGAGCGCGTCGCGCGTGATGTCGTCGCCGGTCGGTCCGAGCCCGCCGGTGAGGATGACGGCGTCCGCCCGCGAGGCGGTGAGTTCGATGGCCCCGACGATGCGGCCGTGGTTGTCGCCGACGACCTGGTGGTGGAGGACCTCGACGCCGACCTCCGCAAGCCGCTCGGACATCCACTGCGCGTTCGTGTTCGCGATCTGGCCGAGCAGCAGCTCCGTGCCGACGGCGACGAGCTCGCAGCGCATCAGGCGGAGACCGAGACGTCCGGCGATGGCGAGCCCTCTCCCGTCCCCTCCGAGACGTCGGCGGAGGGCGAGGGCGGCGGCACGAGTTCCGGATCGCCGGGACGGTAGACGTGGTTCCAGGGCGAGCCGCGCATCCCGGGGAAGCCCTGGTCGACGCCGTTCACGACGACGCTCGCGGTCTTCCCGTCGGAGAGGTGGATCTGCACGACGTCGGTCGCCTCGAAGGAACGGCTCTCCCCCGCCGCGAGGCGGAATCGCTGCTCCCCCCCGCCGTCGACCCGAACCACGACGTCGACGCGGTCGCGCGCGGTCACGGCGAGGAGCACGCCGGGTGCGCCCGGGTCCGCGACCGGCACGGCCCCGCCGAGGTCGGCGGGCTCGGGCGAACCGGGACGCGACGAGAGCGCGCCGAACGCCCCGGCGATCGCGAGGAGCGCCACCCCGAAGAGGATCGCGAGGCGGTTGTCGCGCTCGCGCAGGAGCGGACGGATCTCCTCGGGAGGGGGCTGCTCCTCGTCGGGCTCGGTCGAGGAACGTCGGTAGCGCTCCACGACGTCGTCAGCCGGCAGGCCGAGGTACCCCGCGTAGGTCCGGAGCGACCCGCGGACGTGCACCTGGGAGGAGAGCCGCTCGAAGCGCTCGGCCTCGAGGCCCTCGAGGACCTCGGGGCGGATGCGGGTGTCGCGGGCGGCCTGGTCGATCGTCACGCCCTGCGAGACCCGCGCCTTGCGCAGCGCGACGCCGATGCCGATGCTCAGGGGGACCTCCGTGGGGACGGGGAACGCCCCGAGTATAGGTCGCGGCCCGATGCGCCCGGCCGCCGCTCCCGCGCGCAGGCCGCCCCCTACGGGCGCGGAGCCTCGCGGACATCGAGGTACGTGTCGTTCCAGCGAAGGACGCCGTCGTCATCGCGGCGCCAGAAGCGGATGACCCCGGCCCCCGTGGCGTCCCGGTAGTCGATCGCGAGATCCCAATCGTTCGTGATCCCGACCGCGAGCACCCGTCCGCGGTGGCGATCGACCTGCACGATGAGCTGCCGCTCGACCTCGGCGCCGTCCTCGCTCCGGCGCACCACGCCGGTCATCCCGGTGCGCACGGCATCCACGTCGTGGATGCGCCGTCCGAGCCGCATGCGGGCACCTCCCCTCGACGGATGCGGATCCCCTCGGATCCGTCTCCATCGTAGGGAGGGGGTCTGCGACGGAACCGGTGGCGGCCCGGCGTCAGCCGGAGCGCGAGGAGCGGGATTCCTCCCAGTCCTCCCACGAGACGAGGACGTCGCGCGCCTTCGAGCCCTGTGACGGACCGACGACGCCGCGCTCCTCCAGGAGGTCCATGAGCCGTCCGGCCCGAGCGAAGCCGACCTTGAGCTTGCGCTGGAGCATCGAGGTCGATCCGAGCTGCGAGCGCACGATGAGGTCGGCGGCCTGCTCGAGGAGGTCGTCGTCGCTGCCCGGCTCGACGTCCTCGACCTCCGTCGGCGGCAGGCCCTTGCCGTCCACGTGCACCTCGTAGACGACCTCGCGCTGGTCGCGGATGAACCGCGAGATCTCGTGGATCTCCTGCTCGGTCACCCACGCCGCCTGGAGGCGGAACGGCTTCGAGGCGGTCGAGGGCGCGAAGAGCATGTCGCCGTGACCGACGAGCCGCTCCGCGCCGTTCATGTCGAGGATGACGCGGGAGTCGGCCTGACTCGACGTCATGAGCGCGACCCGCGACGGGATGTTCGCCTTGATGAGCCCCGTGACGACGTCGACGGAGGGGCGCTGCGTCGCGACGACGAGGTGGATACCGACCGCCCGTGCCATCTGCGCGATCCGGCAGATCGCGTCCTCGACGTCGCGCGGCGCGACCATCATGAGGTCCGCGAGCTCGTCGATGACGACGAGCAGGTACGGGAACTCCGAGACCTTCGACTCCTGCCCCGGGGGGATGCGCAGCGTGCCCTCGCGCAGCCCCTGACGGTACCCGTCGATGTCGCGCACGCCGACCATCGCGAGGAGCTCGTAGCGCTGCTCCATCTCGCGCACGACCCACGCGAGCGCCTCGGCCGCGCGCTTCGGATGGACGATCACCGGCATGAGGAGGTGCGGGAGGTCGGCGAAGTGGGACAGCTCGACGCGCTTCGGGTCGACGAGGACGAGCTTCACCTCGTCGGGGGTGGCCCGCATGAGCACCGAGGTGATGAAGCAGTTGATGAGGGAGGACTTCCCGGCCCCGGTGGCCCCGGCGACGAGCAGGTGCGGCATCTTCGTGAGGTTCACGAGCTGGGCGCGGCCGTGGACGTCCTTGCCGAGCGCCACGGAGAGCGGGTGGCGGTCGTCCCTGGCCGACTTCGCGCGCAGGACGTCGCCGAGCATGACGAAGTCGCGCACCTTGTTCGGCACCTCGACGCCGATCGCCGACTTCCCGGGGATCGGGGCGATGATCCGCACGTCCGGGGTCGCGAGGGCGTACGCGATGTCGTCGGCGAGTGCGAGGACCTTGTTCACCTTCGTGCCGGCCTCGACCTCGACCTCGTAGAGCGTGACCGTGGGGCCGCGGTGGGCGGCCGGGACGCGGGCGGCGACACCGAACGTCCGGAAGGTGCGCTCGAGCGCCTCGACGGTGTGCTCCTCGTCGGAGGTCCCCGCCTCGGCCTCGGGCGCCCCGCGCAGGAGGTCGAGCGGCGGGAGCTCGTAGTCGCCCGGCTCGGCCCGCACGACCGACGCGAGATCCTCGTCCTCCTCCTCCGCTTCCTCCTCGTCGTCGTCTTCGTCCTCGTCCTCGTCGTCGTCCTCGTCGAAGAGGTCGATGTCCTCGTCCTCGTCCTCGTCCTCGTCGTCCTCCTCCTCTTCGTCCTCGAGGACGGGGGGCTCCGGGGTGGCGTCCTCGAGGATCTCGCCGGTGCCGAGGTCCACGACGCCCTGCGGGGTCCGCAGGCGCACCCGCGACCGCCGCGTCGGCTCGGTCGCCGCCGGCGCGGCCGGCGTCGGCTCGAGCAGGTCCTCGTCGTCGTCCTCCTCCTCGTCGGCGACGAAGAAGTCGGCGAGCCAGTCCCAGACGTCGGCGAGCTCGAGGCCCGCGAAGATGAGGAGCCCGAGGAGCGCCGTCCCGGACCAGACGACGACCGCGCCCGTGACCGACACGAGTTTCGCGAGCGGCCAGGCGGCGAGCGACCCCGCGAGGCCCGCGGCGTCGACGAGCGCGTCGTAGCCGTCGAGCGGCGCGGGGTTCCCGCGGACGATCGACAGGAGCGCGAGGCCGGCGGTCGCGGCGAGGAAGAACCCGACGAGGACGCGCGGCCGTTCGTCGCTGGCGTCGCGGAGCAGGGCGACGCCCCACAGGAGCGCCGCGACCGGGAACAGGACGGCGGGGAGGCCGACGAGCCCCCGGACGAGCCAGCCGACCGCGCTGCCGAATGGACCGGCGGCCGTGAACCAGAGCCCGAGCATCGCGAGGACCGAGAAGACGACGAGGCCGATGCCGAGCGCGTCACGCGCCCAGGGGGCGAGGTGCTCGCGCACCGGCGGGCGCTCGGGCGCGCGACGCGACGGCTGCCGCTCGCGCGGCGCCGCGGGCTTGCGCTTCGTCGTCGTCGCCACTAGACCTCCATCACCACCGGGAGGATGACGGGCTTGCGCTCCGTCACCTCGAAGAAGTACCGGGCGAGCGCCCGCCGGACGGTCTGCGCGAGCAGGTCGCGCTCGAGCACGCCCGCGGCACCCTGCTCCCGGATCGCAAGCATGACGCGATTCCGGCCCTCTGCAAGGATGTCGCCCCCGGTCTCGTCGAACACGAACCCGCGGTTCACGAGGTCCGGGCCGGCGACGATCTCCCCGCGGTGCGGGTCGATCGTGAGGACGACCACGACGACCCCGTCGGCGGAGAGCTTCCGACGGTCCCGGAGCACCGCCTGGCCGACGTCCCCGACGCCCGCGCCGTCCACGAGCGTCATCCCCGCCGGGATGCGGCCCGCGACCCGGAGCTCCTCCCCCACCTCGACGAGGTCCCCGTCCTCGCAGACGAGGATCCGTTCCGCGGGGATGCCGACCTCGACCGCGAGCTTCGCGTGCGCCGCGAGGTGCCGACGCTCGCCGTGGACCGGGATGAACCAGCGCGGGCGGACGAGCGAGAGCATGAGCCGCAGTTCCTCGGCGGCGGCGTGTCCGCTCGCGTGGACCGCGGCGGCCGGGACGTGGAAGACGTCGGCGCCGGTCCGGTAGAGCCCGTCCACGACGCGGTGGATCGCCGGCTCGTTGCCCGGGATGAGCGAGGACGACAGGACGACCGTGTCCCCCGGCCCGAGCGAGACGTGCTTGTGGTCGCCGCCCGCCATGAGCGAGAGCGCCGAGTACGGCTCGCCCTGCGAGCCGGTCGACACGACGACGACGCGCGCGGGATCGAGCTTGGAGAGCTCCTCGATGCCGACGAGGTCCTCGTCGGGCACGTCGAGGAGGCCGAGACCGCGCGCGGCGGCGACGCTCTGGAGCATCGAGCGGCCGAGGAACGCGACGACGCGCTCGCTCGCGCGGGCCGCGTTCACGACCTGCTGGATGCGGTGGATGTGGCTCGAGAAGCACGCGACGACGACGAGGCCGCCCGCGCGCGCGACGATGTCGGCGAGGACCGGTCCGACGCTCCGCTCGCTCGCGGTGTAGCCCGACTCCTCCGCGTTCGTCGAGTCCGAGAGCAGCAGGTGGACGCCGCGACCGGCCTCCTCCGCGAGCGCGTGGAGATCGGTCGGTCGCCCGTCGAGCGGCGTCTGGTCGATCTTGAAGTCGCCGGTGTGGAGGATCGAGCCGAACGGGGTGTCGACCGCGACCGCGACGCCCTCGGGGATCGAGTGCGTCACCCGCATGAAGCGCATCGAGAACGGCCCGCTCGACGCTCCCTCGCCCGGGACGACGGGGCGGAACTCCGCGCGGTCGCGCACCCCGTGTTCCTCGAGCTGCCCCTCGAGGAGCGCGAGCGTGAAGGGCGTCCCGAAGACCGGGAGCGTGCGGCCGAGTTCCCGCAGGAGGTACGGGAGCGCGCCGATGTGGTCCTGGTGGCCGTGGGTGAGGACCGCCGCCTCGACGTCGTCGAAGCGCGAGCGCAGGTACTCGAAGTCCGGCAGGACGAGGTCGATCCCCGGCATGTCCGCGCTCGGGAACGAGAGCCCGACGTCGACGAGGAGGATGCGGCCGTCGAGCTCGACGGCGGCCATGTTGCGGCCGACCTCGCCGACGCCGCCGAGGAACGCGACGCGGGCGGGGGTCGGCCCCGCCGACCCCCCCCCGCGCCTACCGGACATCGGCACTTCGGAGCGCTTCCTCGACCCGGGCGACCTCGGCCGGGGTCGCGGGCACGAGCGGCAGGCGCGGGTCGCCGCCCGGCAGTCCGAGCGACCGGAGGGCGGCCTTGAGCGGGATCGGGTTGCTCGTGATGAAGAGCGCGTCGAAGACGGGCGTGAGGTCCTCGTGGATCGCGCGCGCCTCCGCGACGCGGCCGTCGCCGACGAGCACGAGCATCGTCGCGATCCGCGGGCCGACGACGTGGCTCGCCACCGAGACGACCCCGGCCGCGCCGAGGAGCGCGAGGCTGAACGCGGCCCAGTAGTCGCCGGCGTAGACCTCGACGTCGTCGGGCAGTTCCGCGATGAGCCGCGAGGCGCCCTGGAGGTCCCCGGTCGAATCCTTGATCGCGACGACGTTCGGCACCGAGGCGAGCTCGAGGAGCGTCGCGTGCTCGATCCGGGTCGCGGTGCGCCCCGGCACGTTGTAGAGCATCACGGGGAGGTCCACCGATCGGGCGATCGCGGAGAAGTGCTCGACGAGGCCGCGCTGCGGGGGGCGGTTGTAGTACGGCGTGACGAGCAGCAGGCCGTCCGCGCCGGCCTTCTCCGCCAGCCGCGCGAGCTCGAGGCTCTCCGCGGTCGCGTTCGTCCCCGCGCCGCACAGGACCGGGCCGCGGCCCCCCGCCGCGCCGACGGCCGCGCGGAACAGGGCGTCCTTCTCGTCGTGGGTGAGCGTCGGCGCCTCGCCGGTCGAGCCCGCGACGACGAGGCCGTCCGATCCGCTGCGCAGGAGGTGGTCGGCGAGCGCTTCGACGCCCGGGAGGTCGAGGGCCCCGTCGCGGGTGAAGGGGGTCGCCATGGCGGTGAGCACCGCCCCGAACCTGCCGCGCATGGGGAATACCTCCTGGTGGGGTTCGCCTATCCTAGCCCCATGCCCCGCATCTACACGGGAACCGGCGACGACGGGAGCACCGGGCTCCTGTTCGGCGGGCGCGTCTCGAAGGCCGACCTCGCGACCGAGGCGTACGGGACGACCGACGAGGCGGTGGCGGCCCTCGGGGTCGCCCGCGCCCTCCTCGGAGCGGGACCACTCGCGGAGCGGATCCTCGAACTCCAGCGGGAGCTCTTCGTGGTCGGTGCCGACCTCGCCGCGAACCCCGCCGAGCGGGCGAAGCTCCAGCCGGAGGTGTCGCTCGTCACCCCCGCGATGGTCGAGCGGCTCGAGCGGCTCATCGACGCCGAGGTCGAACGCAGCCCGCTCCCCCAGGAGTTCATCGTGCCCGGGGCCGACCCGGCCTCCGCGGCCCTCGACGTCGCGCGGGCGATCCTCCGCCGCGCCGAGCGCGCCTCGGTGCGCCTGCGCGAGGCGGGCGGCGCGGTGCACGACGACCTCGTGCGCTACCTGAACCGCCTCTCGGACCTGCTCTTCGTGCTCGCGCGTTCGGCCGCCGGAGGACCCGAGCCCCGCAGCCGCGACCGGTGAACCTCGGCCTCGCGGCCGGCGCGTTCTGGCTCGGCGTCGCCCTCGGCACCTCGCCCGGTCCGGTCCAGGTGCTCCTCATCGCGGAGGCCGCGCGCGGCGGCGCCGCGCGCGGCCTCCGCGCGATGCTCGGCGCGAACGCGACCTTCGGCCTCTTCCTCCTCGCGCTCGCGTTCGGCGTCTCCGCGCTCGAGCCGTCCGCGGGCGCGCTGCGCGCCGTGCGGGTCGTCGGCGGCGCGGTCCTCGTCACGATCGCGATCTCCGCGTTCCGGGAGCGCCGCCGCGGGATCGAGGCGGACCCGACGGTCGAGACGCGCCGCCCGCTCGTACGCGGCTCGCTCGCGGTGCTGCTCAGTCCCGGCGTCTACCTGTTCCTCGCGACGACCGGCGCCGCCCTCGTCGCGGGCGCCGCGCGGAGCGGGGGGCGGCCGCTCGCGATCGCGACCGCGTTCGCGCTCCTCGTCGGGGTCTCGGCGACGGACGCCCTCACGGTGCTCCTCGGCGTCGGGTCGCGATGGCTGCCGCCGCGCGCGCTCCGGTGGTTCCTCGACGCCTCGGCGGTCGCGCTCGCGGCCTTCGGCGTCACGCTCGTCGTCGCGGGACTCCGCGGCTAGAACATCGCCTGACACCACGGCGAGCGGTCGGTGCGGAACAGGCGGTCCGCCTCGCCGATCGCGCCGTCACGAAGCTCGTGGATCCGGGTCGCTGCATGGAGCTGCCGGAAGGTGCTCCCCCCGAGGTACGCCGCGGCGAGGTCGTTCGTCGTGCAGGCGAGGTCGGGTTCCTCCGAGGTCGCCCGGCACGTCGCCTCCCCACCCGCAACCTCGAGCCGGTACGTGCCCTCGTTCCACGGACAGAAGGCGTCCGCGACCGCGAGGACGACGCTCCCCTCCCCCGCGTAGCCGCGGACCTCGAGCGCCGCAGGGAGGTCGACGAGCCGCAGCCAGATGCCGTCGAGGATCCGCGCGCCGGCGCGACGCGGCTCGGCGAGCAGGTGGAGGATCGCATCGTCGACGGGACGGTGATCGGTCCGCACCCGCTCGACGAGGTCGATGCCGATGCAGTAGCGCCACATGTCGGCGTAGGCGGCCGGCGTCGCGCCCGCGATGCCCCAGACGTCGAGCTCGTTGCGCGGCACGCTCTCCGGCCAGGCGTGGCGCATCGCGTACGCCGCGTACGCGTCCACGACGCCGTCGGTCTCGTGGAGGGCGAAGGACAGGTGCGAGGACTCGCCCCCGTGGCGCTCGGGGAACCGGTAGTCGAACCACCCGGCGTCGTCGGCCGCGACCATGCCGGGGACCTCGGTCCGCAGCACCGCCTCGACGGCGGCGATCGCCGCGCGCGCCTCCTCGCGCCCGACGAGGCGCACGCGACCCATCGGCTCGACGCCGCGGACGAACCGACCGTGGGTGCGCTCGAGGTCGAGCCGGGTCTCGAAGGTCGCGAGGCCGTAGCCGAAGCGTCCGTAGATCGCGCCCTCCGAGGCGTGGAGGATCGCCACGGCGTCGCCGCGCTCGCGCATCGCCTCGAGCTGGAGCCGCATGAGCGCGGTGTTCACGCCGCGGCGCGTGTGCGTCGGCTTCACGCCGACCCCGACGACGGCAGCGGTCGCCTCGAGGAGGCGCCCGCCGGGCACCGCCATCGGCAGCCGGGCGTCGTAGGCACCGCCGACGATCTCGGCGCCCTCGAACGCCGCGAAGCAGCGCTCGGGGTCGCTCACCGCCCGCTCGCGGGCGACGTCCTCCGCGTCGAATCGGCCGACGAACGCACCGTCGATCGCGAGGATGAGCTCGCCGAACTCGTCGGGCTGGGTCGCGCGGAACGCGAGGTCCATGCCGCGAGCCTACCGGCCGAGGATCGGCTCGAGGCCGACGGTGAGCCCCGGGAGCGTGGTCACCGCCCGGATCGCGAGGAGCACGCCCGGCAGGAACGAGGTGCGGTCGGAGGTGTCGTGGCGGATCGTGAGCGTCTCGCCGGTCCCGCCGAAGATGACCTCCTGGTGCGCGACGAGCCCCGGGAGCCGCACGGAGTGGATCGGCACGCCGTCGATGACCTCCCCGCGGGAGCGGGCGGGATCCTGCCCGCGCGGCGCGCCCTCGCGCGCGGCGGCGATCCGCCCCGCGGTCGCGATCGCCGTCCCCGACGGCGCGTCGGCCTTCCCGTCGTGGTGGAGCTCGACGATCTCGACGTCGGGCAGGTGCCGGGCCGCCTCCGCGGCGAAGCGCTGCATGAGGACCGCACCGAGCGCGAAGTTCGGCGCGACGAGGACGTTCGACTCCCCGCCCTCGGACTCGATGAGCGCCCGCACCCGCGCGACGCGGGCCTCGTCGAAGCCGGAGGTGCCGACGACCGTATCGATCGCGTGGGAGACGCAGAACTCGAGGTTCTCCATGACGACGTCGGGGTGCGTGAAGTCGACCGCGACCTCGACGTCGGCCTCGAGGAGCCGGTCGAGCTCGTCGGCGACGGGGATCTCGAGGTCGGGGCGACCGATCATCGGCCCGATGCGGCTCCCCGCGTTCGAGCGATCGATCGCCGCGACGAGGGCGAGGCCCGGGTCGTCGGCGACGGCGCGCGCGACGAGTCGGCCCATCCGCCCGCAGGCGCCGATGAGGCCGACCCGGATCAGGCGATCGCCCCCTTCGCGAACGGACCCATCACCGCGAGCGTGAGGGGCTGGCCGAAGATCCGCGCGGCGAGGTCGCGGGCCTCCGCGTAGGAGACCGCCTCGAGCCTGCGGAGCACCTGCGCGACGGTGAGCTGGTTCCCGCCAGCGAGCTCCGCCCGACCCAGGCGCGACATCCGCCCCGCCGGCCGCTCGAGCGACAGGAGCGTCGAGCCCTGCGTCTGGCGCTTGCCCCGCTCGAACTCCTCCTCGGTGAGGCCACCGGCGGCGAGCGAGGCGAACTCCGTGCGGATGAGGTCGACGACCTCCTGCGCGCGGGTCGGCGTCGTGCCGGCGTAGGCGGAGACGAGCCCCGCATCGGCGTACATCTCGTGGTGACTGTAGACGGAGTACGCGAGACCGCGCTTCTCGCGGACCTCCTGGAACAGGCGCGAGGCGCCGCCGGCGCCGAGCGCCGAGTTCACGATCCGGAAGGCGAAGCGCTCCGGGGAGTTGCGCGTCGGGGCGTTCGTCCCGAGGACGATGTGGGCCGGCTCGGTCCTGCGCCTGGTGCGCCGGAACCTCGACCCGGGACGCGTGCGGGGCGGGGCGCCCGTCGCGCGG
>JBJTYK010000181.1:0-12263 GCA_046082745.1 Actinomycetota bacterium
CTCGCGGGCGGCTTCCAGGCGGGCGGCGCGAGCGGCGTCGCCCCCGCGTCGCGCACCCCGCCGAGCTCCGCGATCGCGCGCGCCTCGTCGTCGGGCGGCAGCGCCTTCCCGTGCCAACCCTCCGCGTTCGCGAGGAACGACACGCCGTGGCCCTTCTCCGTCTTCGCGACGATGCACGTCGGCGCGCCGGCACCCTCGGCCTCCGCGTACGCGGCGTCGATCGCGTCGACGTCGTGGCCGTCGATGACGACCGAGCGCCATCCGAACGCCGACGCGCGGCGCGCGTACGCCTCGCCGTCCCAACCGAGCGCGGTCGGACCGCGCTGACCGAGGCGGTTCATGTCGATGATCGCGATCATGTTCGCGAGCCCGAGGTGCGCCGCGACCGCCATCGATTCCCAGACGGAGCCCTCCGCGACCTCGGAGTCGCCCATGAGCGTCCACACGCGACCCGGCGCGCCGTCGAGGCGCATCGCGAGCGCCATGCCGACGGCGATCGGGAGTCCCTGCCCGAGCGAACCGGTCGCGACGTCCACCCACGGCATGCCGGGGACCGGCACCGGGTGCCCCTGGATCGGGCTCCCCATCTTCCGGAACGAGAGCAGCGCGGCGTCGTCGATCGCGCCGATCGCCTTGAGGACCGAGAACATGAGCGGCGACGCGTGGCCCTTCGAGAGGACGAACCGGTCGTTCGCGAGCGAGGCCGGATCGGCGACGTCGAGACGCAGGTGGCCGTCGTAGAGGACCGCGAGGAGGTGCGCCGCCGAGAGCGAGGACGTCGGGTGCCCGGAGCCGGCCGCCGAGGAGGCCCGGATCGAGTCCACCGCGAGGACCTTCGCCAGTTCGTTCCAGCGCGCCGTGCGCTCGCCCATGGACCCCCTCCGTTCCCGTCGTCGCGGCGATTATGACGGGTGGCGCGGCCCGTCCGCCGCGCCGGGACCCTCTGGTAGCCTTCCCCCCTCATGGCCGACTTCAAGGAAGTCCGTACCGAGCGCCACTACGTGAAGGTGCCGGGCGGCGAGTCGCTCCGCAAGCGCGCGGAGAGCCGTCACAAGCACCTCGTCGCGGACGGCTGGCGCGAGGTCTCGCGCACCCCGAAGGTCGACCACGTCCAGGTCACGTACGAGCGCGCGGGAGTAATCCCGCTGAAGCTCCGCCTGCCGAAGGGCCCCCAGGAGGTCGAGGACCGCCGCGAGCGACGCCGCAGCGGCTTCGGCGGACCCGGCGGCTTCGGTGGCCGCGGTCGCGGCGGCGGCCCCGGCGGCGGCGGACCGCGGCGCTAGGCCGCCCTCACTCCTCCCGCACGATCCCGGAAACGCGAACGGGACCCGGTCGCCCGGGTCCCGTGTCACGTCGGATCTCGGTGGTTCAGACGAGCCGGACGTTCGCCGCCTGCGGGCCCTTGTCGCCCTGCGTGACGTCGAACTCGACGGCCTGACCTTCCTCGAGGTTCCGGTAGCCCTCACCCTGGATCGCGCTGAAATGCACGAACACGTCGGGACCACCCTCCTGCGAGATGAAGCCGTAGCCCTTCTCGGGGCTGAACCACTTCACGGTTCCGTTTGCCACTTGCAATCCCCTCCTTCTTCCTTGGTCGTACGGGCCTGCGGTACCGCCCGACCGACCGACCGGCTGGGAACGCCGGGAGGGACTGCTCGTGGTGCGACGAACCGAACGACGATGCCGTGCCCTCACGAGGACAGTACCACGGGCCCCCCGGAAGCCGTCCGGGAGCCGGTCCGTGCCCGGGCCGCGGGTATCATCGGGGCGTGGGGCGTCCGCCCCGCGCCGATCCGGACCGTGGAGGCAGGCGTGAGCGAGCAGACCGACGGCCACGTCCGTCCGGGGCACCGGGACCCGCACGCGCGGGTCGCCGAGCAGCCCTTCCGCTACCCGCTCGGGCGCGCCTTCGAGGAGCCCGACTGGACCCGCCTGCCCGGCTTCCGGGACGTCTCCCGGCAGGACTGGGAGAGCGCGCAGTGGCAGCGCGCCCACACCGTGAAGAACCTCGTCGAGTTCAAGCGCGCCCTCGGCGACCACCTCGACGACACCCTCCTCGCCGACCTCGAGCGCGACCAGCGCGAGCGGGCGACGATGTCGATGCTCATCCCGCCGCAGATGCTGAACACGATGGACCTCGCCGACCTCCGGCACGATCCGGTCCGTCGCTACATGGCCCCGGCCTTCAGCGAGCGCGACCCCGAGTGGCCGAGCCACCCGATGGCCTCGCGCGACTCGCTCCACGAGGCCGACATGTGGGCGGTCGAGGGGCTCACCCACCGCTACCCGACGAAGGTCCTCGCCGAGCTCATCCCGACCTGCCCGCAGTACTGCGGCCACTGCACGCGGATGGACCTCGTCGGCAACGACACGCTCCAGATCCTCAAGTACAAGTTCGAGATGAAGCAGAACGACCGCTGGGAGGCGATGCTCGACTACCTCCGCCGTACCCCGGTCGTGCGCGACGTCGTCGTCTCCGGCGGTGACATGGCGAACGTGCCGATCAAGCGCCTCGAGGACTTCGTCATGGGGCTCCTCGACATCGAGAACATCCGCGACATCCGCATCGCGACGAAGGGCCTCATGGGGATCCCGCAGCACTTCCTCCAGGACGAGGTCCGTGCCGCCGCCGAGCGCATGGCGCGGCGCGCGAACGACCGCGGCGTCGACATCGCGCTCCACACGCACGTGAACGTCGCGCAGCAGGTGACCCCGCTCGTCGCCCGCGCCGCGAAGGTCTTCCTCGACGCCGGCTTCCGCGACGTCCGCAACCAGGGGGTGCTGCTCCGCGGGGTGAACACCGCACCCGGTCAGCTGCTCGAGCTCTGCTTCACGCTGCTCGACCACGCGAAGATCATCCCGTACTACTTCTACATGTGCGACATGATCCCGAACGCCGAGCACTGGCGGACGTCGGTCGCACAGGCGCAGGAGCTCCAGTACGGGCTCCTCGGCTACCTCCCCGGGTTCGCGACGCCGCGCGTCGTGTGCGACGTGCCGTTCGTCGGTAAGCGCTGGGTCCACATGCTGAAGGACTACGACCGCGAGCGCGGCATCTCGTACTGGACGAAGAACTACCGGACGGGCATCGAGGGCGACGACCCCGACGCGCTCCACCGCGAGTACCCGTACTACGACCCGATCGACACGCTCCCGGAGGACGGGAAGGCGTACTGGCGCGAGTACGCGGCGCGCGGGACGCACGCCCTCCAGGACGCCTGAGCTCGGGTCTCCGCTACCCTCCCTCGGTGGCCATCCGCCCCACCCGTCGCTTCTACCTCCTCGCCGGCGCGCTCACGATCTTCGTCTTCGTCGGGGTGTCGACGTTCCTCTCGCGACCGCCCTCGTGGGACCCGGTCGAGCCGCTCGAGCTCCGGGGTCGCCCCGAGCGGGTGAACGCCGACGCGTTCGTGACGCGCTTCCCGATCAAGCACGTCGTGTTCATCGTGAAGGAGAACCGGACCTTCGACCAGATGTTCGGCCTGTTCCCCGGCGCGGACGGCACGAGCGTCGGCATCGACCGCGGGGAGGAGCGGCCGCTCACCCGGAGTCCGGACGCGCTCGACGAGGACATCGTCCACTGCTACGCGTGCGCGCTCGAGGCGTGGAACGAGGGCGCGATGGACGGCTTCGCGACCGTGAGCGACGCCGCGGACCGCTACGCGTACACGCAGTTCCAGCCCGAGGACCTGCCGAACTACTGGCGGTGGGCGGAGCGCTACGTCCTCGGGGACAACTTCTTCGCGAGCGCGCACGGACCGTCGTTCCCGAACCACCTCTACACGATCGCGGCGACCTCGGGGGGCGCGCTCGAGAACCCCATCCAGGACCTCGAGGAACTCCGCGAGCGCCACCGCGAGACCGGGCTCTTCAAGGCGTGGGGGTGCGACTCCCTGCCGAACTCCTACGTGCGCGTCCGCGACAGCGAGGGGCAGGAGGAGCGCGTGCCGCCCTGCTTCGACTTCGAGACGGTGGGCGACCTGCTGAACCGCGCGGACATCCCGTGGCGCTACTACTCCGCCGAGCAGGATCAGAACGGCTACCTCTGGTCCGCCTACGACGCGGTTCGCCACGTCCGCGCCGACCCGGCGACCTGGCGCCGACACATCCAGCCCGTCGACCGGATCGTCGCCGACATCGAGGAGGGGCGGCTGCCCCCGATGACGTGGGTCACCCCGCGGTTCGAGGTCTCGGAGCACCCCGAGTACTCGTTCTGCCACGGCGAGAACTGGACCACCGAGGTCGTGAACGCGATCATGCGCAGCCCGATGTGGTCGTCGACCGCGATCTTCATCACGTGGGACGACTACGGCGGCTTCTACGACCACGTCCCGCCGCCGCAGGTGGACGGCTTCGGGTTCGGCATCCGCGTGCCGCTCCTCGTGATCTCGCCGTACGCGAAGCCGGGCTTCGTCACGAACGAGCTCGGCGAGTTCTCGAGCGTGCTGCGGTTCGTGGAGGACAACTGGAACCTCACGCAGCTCACCGACCGCGACGCCGAGGCGACCCCCCTGCTGTCGGCCTTCGACTTCTCGCAGTCGCCGCGGGCACCCGAGCCCCTCGAGCTGCGCACGGACTGCGTCGGCGAGCGCTACCCCGACGCGCCGCCGCGCCGCTACGCCGAGTAGGCGGGCTCAGTCCCCCGTCGGGGGCACCGGGGCGACCCACCCCGCGTCGAACTGCGAGGCGTCGGTCCCGTACGGGCAGTCGTCGCGCAGCGGCAGGACGAGCGGGTCGAAGTTCGGGTTCTCGAGGTCGAGCGCGCCGAGGAGCGGGTTCGCGTTCGCGTCACGCTCCGTGAGCGGGTCGATGCCGAAGTTCGCCTCGATGAAGGCGAGGACCGAGGAGAACTCGTAGACCGTCGGGTCGATGGAGCCGCCCGCGGGGTTCGTCCCTGCCCGCGCGTACGGGGAGATGACGAGTCCGGGGGCGCGCGGACCGAGACCCATGATGTCGGCCTGCGGCGGCGCGACCGGGTCGTAGAACCCGCCGAAGTCGTCCCAGACGACGACGATGAGCGTCGAGGCCCAGTAGGGACTCTCCATGATCGCGTTCACGTGCCGGACGGTCCAGTTCTCACCGGCGCAGACGCTCTTCCCCCCGCCCGGGTGCTCGTTGTACGCCTCGGGCGGGATGAGCCACGAGACCGCCGGGAGCGTGCCGTTCCGCACGTCGTCGATGAACGTCTCGGGCGCGCGCACCTTCTCCCACATCGGACCCTCGTACACGTGGCGGATCATCTGGAGGACGTTCATCCAGGCGTTCTCGGTCGCGTAGTAGCCCCAGGGGATCCCCGCCGCCTCGAGGCGGTCCGGCAGGACCTCGATGTCGAAGCAGAGCGCGATCTTCGTCCAGTACTTCCCGAGGCGGTACGTGTTCGAGCCGTTCTCGTTGATCGCGGTCTCGAGGTCGAGGATGCGGTCCTCCTCGCCCTCGATGCGCTCGGGGTCGAACCGGTTCGCCTCCTCGGTGGGGTCTCCGCAGTAGCTGCCCTCGTGGTCCGTGGTCGCCTTGTTGTCGACGATGAGGTTCGACTGCCCCGCCACGGCGTAGAGGTGCTCGGGGAGCGTCGGCCCGTACATCGGCGTGAACATCCGGTCGAGGAGGACGAAGCGGTCGGCGTACGCCCAGTAGTTCGGGATCGACGTGCGGTCGTGGTAGACGTAACCGGAGAGGTCCTCGCCGAAGAGCGGCGCCATCTCCGAGTCGGCGGGCATCACGCCGTTCATGCGGTTGAAGCCGTTCATCTTGCCGCCGTTGATCGCGACGAGCCCGCAGCGGAAGCAGTGCGTGAGGTCGTGCGGCTGCACGTCGGTCGCGGGCCGGAGGTCCACCGTCGGTCCGTCCTCGCACCCGCGGACCGTGCAGGTGATCGTGCCCCCGGTCGTCGTGCCGGTCGCGCCCGGGTAGGTCGCGAAGTAGTGGTTGAAGGAGCGGTTCTCCTTCACGATGAACACGACGTGCTCGATCGGCGACCGGCCGGGCGAGAGTTCCTCGGACGGGGTCTGCGTCGCCTGGCTCAGGGTCGGGCGCGCCGATGGCGACGGGTCGCCACCATCGAGGACGCGCAGGAGGCCGAAGATCCCCGCCACCGAGACGAGCACCGCCGCGGGGACGATCCAGCGGCCTGCGGGCGCACGGGAAGAAGCTCCCGCCGTGGAAGCATCGCTGCTGCCCGGGGCCCCCTCGCCCTGGTCCACGTTCCGAGTATCCCACGGGCCCCCCGGGCGGGGTGGACACCGCGGGTCAGTTCAGTCCCGACGACGGACGACCCACACGTTCTCAGCGGGGAACCGCCGCGCCCACGCGAGGGGTGCGAAGAAGTCGTACGTGCTCCGGGCGTTCGCCGGCGGACGGAGCTCGATGAGGTCCTCGACCTCGAACCCGTTCGCGCGGAACAGACGGATCCATTCGCCGTACGGCAGCATGAAGTCCACGGATTCCTCGTCCCACTTCCGCATCCCGAAGTAGTCGCGCGCGAGCCGCTCCCCCACGCGATCCTTCGCGTCGTCCCAGCAGACGAAGTGGAACGGCGAGGAGTGGTTGAAGACGAGCCGCCCGCCCGGGCGGAGCACCCGCGACACCTCGGGGACCGTCGAGCGCGGGTCCGCGAAGGTCATCGCCCCGTGGTCGCAGAAGACGAGGTCGAACGCGCCGTCGCGGAACGGGAGCCGTTCGCCGTCAGCCGCGGCGAGCGGGACCGGGGTCGCGGCGCGGCGCGCGAGGCCCGCGCCGTGGCGGAGCTGCTCCACCGAGAGGTCGATCCCGACGACGCGCGCGCCGCGCCGCGACAGCGCGATCGTCCACTGCGCGCCGCCGCATCCGAACTCGAGGACGTCGAGGCCGGCGACGTCGCCGATCGCACCGACCTTCGACTCGGGGATGCCCCAGACGCCCCAGCGCGGGTGGTCGAAGTCGTTCAGCTGCGGGCCGTGGAGCCGCTGGTACGCCGACGCGGCGCCGTCCCAGTACCGGCGGTTCTTCCGGACGTGCGAGCGGGTCACGCGGTCGGGTGCGGGCCGGTCTCCCCCGCGAGGAGGTCGAGCGCGTGCGGGACGATCGCAAGGAGCACCTCGAGCCCCTCGCGCACGCCCGAGGGACTGCCGGGCAGGTTCACGACGAGCGTCGCGCCGCGCGTGCCCGCGACCCCGCGGGAGAGCGACGCCATCGGGGTCTTCGCGACGCCGGACGCTCGCAGGAGCTCCGAGATCCCCGGCGCCTCCCGCTCGAGGACCGCGCGCGTCGCCTCCGGCGTCACGTCGCGCGGCCCGAATCCGGTGCCGCCCGTCGTCACGACGAGGGCCACCGACCGCGCCGCGAGGTCCACGAGGAGCGGCTCGATGCGCGCGCGCTCGTCGGGGACGACGTGACGCTCGACGGCGAAGCCCGCGGCGGCGAGGAGCGATTCGGCCTCCGCGCCGGATCGATCCTCGCGGGTGCCCGCGACGACGCCGTCGGAGACCGTCACGACCGCCGCGGAGCGCGTCGACATGCGGCCCATCGTCCCAGACCGACCGGCGGCCGACCGGGTAGCGTTCCCAACGGCAGGCAGAGGAGGTCCGCATGGAACCCTGGATCGATCGACTGGCGCAGGCGCTCGGGAGCGAGCCGCTCGCCCCGACGGAGCAGGAGGCGCTCCTCGAGGCCGCGCGCGAGGTGGCGCACGGGGTCGAGCGCCGCGTCACGCCCCTGTCGACCTTCCTCGTGGGGGTCGCCGTGGGCAGGCGGAAGGGGACCGAGCCCCGCGACGTCTCCCTCACGGAGGCCCTCGACGTGCTCCGGCGGGCGGTCGAGGGGGAGGCCGGGGCGCGGGAGTCGTAGGCTTCCGACCCCATGACGGAACGCCCCAGCCCCCGCGGACCCCTCGTCGACGGCTTCGGCCGCGTCGCGGACGACCTCCTCCTCTCCGTGACCGACCGGTGCAACTTCCGCTGCACCTACTGCATGCCGGCGGAGGGGCTCGCCTGGCTGCCGAAGGACGAGCTCCTGTCGTTCGAGGAACTCGCCCGGCTCCTGCGGATCTTCGTGTCGCTCGGCGTTCGTTCCCTGAAGGTGACCGGCGGCGAGCCGACCGTCCGCGCCGACCTGCCGGTCCTCATGCGGATGTTCCGCGAGGCGGGCCCCGACCTCGACATCTCGATGACGACGAACGGCGTCCTCCTCGACCGGCTCGCGGCCCCGCTCGCCGAGGCCGGCCTCGACCGGGTGACGGTCTCGTGCGACTCCCTCCTGCGACACCGCTTCGAGGAGATGACCCGCCGCGACGCGCTCGACCGCGTCCTCGCCGGCATCCGGGCGGCGGAGGAGGTGGGGCTCACGCCGATCAAGATCAACTGCGTCGTCATCAACGGCCAGAACGAGGACGAGGTCGTCGACTTCGCGCGGTGGTCCCGGGAGACGGGCTACGCCGTGCGGTTCATCGAGTACATGCCGCTCGACGCCCAGCACGCGTGGGAGCGCGACAAGGTCGTGCGCTCCTCCCGGATCCTCGAGGCGATCGACGCCGCGTTCCCGCTCGTCGCCGAGCGACCGGACGCGGAGCCCGCGACCTCCTACCGCTTCGCCGACGGCGCGCCCGGCGGCGTGGGGACGATCTCGTCGGTCACCGAGCCGTTCTGCGACACCTGCAACCGGGTGCGCCTCACGGCGGAGGGACAGGTGCGCGCGTGTCTGTTCGCCCTCGAGGAGACCGACCTGCGCGGACCGATGCGCGCGGGCGCCTCCGACGACGACCTCGCGGAGCGCATCCTCGGCAACGTCGCCGCGAAGTGGTCCGGACACCGCATCAACCACCCGGACTTCGTCCAGCCCGACCGGAGCATGTCCTCGATCGGCGGTTGACGGCCCGTCAGGGCAGGTGCGCGAGCGGCAGGAACGGCACGTCGTCGGGGTGCGGGAACCCGAGCACCTGCGCGTAGAACGAGATCTCGGCCTCGAGTCCCCGGACGATCGTCTCCGCACGGCGGAACCCGTGGCCCTCCCCCTCGAACGCGAGGTACGCGTGCGGCACGCCGTTCGCGTCGAGCGCCGCGACGAGCGCCTCGGACTGCGCCGGCGGGACGATGCGGTCGTCGAGGCCCTGGAGGACGAGCATCGGCTTGCGGATGCGCTCGGGGTGGCTGAGCGGTGAGCGCTCCACGTAGACGTCGCGCTCGCCCGGCCACGGGCCGACGAGGCTGTCGAGGTACCGGGCCTCGAACTTGTGCGTGTCGTCCACGAACGGGGTGAGATCCGCGACGCCGTAGTAGCTCACGCCCGCGTCGAACTCCTCGCGGAAGACGAGCAGGCACAGCGTCGTCCACCCGCCCGCGCTCCCGCCGGACGCGCAGAGCCGGTCGGGGTCGGCGAGGCCGCGCGCGACGAGGGCGTTCGCGGCGGCGGCGCAGTCCTCGACGTCGACGATCCCCCACCGACCGCGCAGGCGCTCCCGGTATTCGCGGCCGAACCCGGTGCTCCCGCCGTAGTTCACGTCGACGACCGCGAACCCGCGGCTCGTGAGGAAGTGCCGATCGAGGTCGAGCTCGGTGTCGGCGGCGCCGGTCGGCCCGCCGTGCGACAGGACGACGAGCGGCGGCAGTTCGCCCTCCGGCGCCACGAAGTCGGGGTTCGAGGGCGGGTAGAAGAACGCGTACGCGGTCCGACCGCCCTCGGTCGGGAACTCGATCGCCTCGGGCTCCGAGAGGTAGGCGGAGTCGATCGGGAGCGGATCGCCCTCCGCGACCACGTCGACGTCGGCGGTCCGCAGGTCGAGCGCGACGACCGCGCCCGGGCGGCGCGGACCGCCGACGACGAGGACGACCGTCGCGTCGGCGGCGTCGACCCACGGTCCGACGAAGCCGAACGGCAGGTCGAGGTCGATGAGTTCGCCCGAGGCGGGGTCGAGGATGCCGACCGGCGTCGTGCCCCGCGACTCGCGACGGCAGACGATGCGGCCGTCGCCGAGGAACGCGTAGGTCGCGTACCCGAACTCCCAGGCCGGGGTCCCGAACTCCTCCTCGCGCGGGCAGAGGTTCCGCGCGACGTCGCCCTCGAGCCGGTGGAGGTTCCACCAGCCGCTGCGGTCGGACACGAAGTGGAGCGCGCCGTCGGGGCTCCACGAGGGCTGGAGCACCGATTCCTCCGGGCCCCCGGCGACGAGGTCGGGGACGCCGAGCGAACCATCGGGGCGGACCTCCGCGACGTAGAGCTCGGTGCCGTCCCACGGCATGCGTGGCTGATCCCAGGCGAGGAACGCGAGCCGCGAGCCGTCGGGCGAGTAGCGCGGACAGGCGTAGAAGTCGTGGCCCGAGGCGACGACCTCCGGATCGGTCGCGCCGTCGAGGCCGACGCGGACGAGCTCGTTCGCGACCGTCGAGCCCTCGTGGCGCTCGCGGACCCAGATCATCCGGTCGGCGCCGGGTTCGAGCCGACCGTCCGCGTAGCGGAGCGAGCGCGACGTGGGCGAGGGGGGCGTGAGCGCGAACGGCGCGTCGCCTGGAGCGACCCGGTACAGCCGCTGGTCGGCGAAGTCGGCCGCGACGACGATGCCGCGGTCGGCGAGGTACGCGCCACCGCCGTACTCGTGGACCGAGGAGCGGACGTTCGCGCCGGCGGGCGCGACCTCCTCCGCCGGACCCCCGGCGACGCGCCGCAGGAGCGCGACCCGCCCGGATTCCGCGGGACGCGTCTCGAGCCAGAGCACGGCGTCGCCGTCGAGGCGCGGGAGGCGGAACCGCTTCGCGCCGGTCGTGAGGAGCTCCGGTCCGATCGGGGACCGCCAGGCCCCGTACGGACGGACCTCGGGCATCAGCGCTTCGCGCAGACGACGCGCGTGATCTTCAGCTCGCCGCCCTTCGTGATCGAGATGTCGCGCAGCCCCTCCTGGCGGAGGACGGCGGCGACGGCCCGCGACCGGTCCGGGCTCACCTCGACGAGGAACCAGCCGCCCGGCCGCAGCCAGTCGTGCGAACCGCGGGCCGCGCGGCGCAGGAGGCCGAGCCCGTCGACGCTGCGGTCGGAGAGCGTGTGCGGAGGCTCGTAGCCCCGGATCTCGATCGGGAGGTCGCGGAGCTCGCCCTTCGCGACGTACGGCGGGTGGATCGCGATGACGTCGACCGACCCCTTCAACCGCTTCGGGAGCCCGCCGTAGAGGTCACCCACGACGAAGTTCGCGCGGAGCCGCAGCGACCGGGCGGAACGCCGCGCCGTTCGGATCGCGTCGGCCGCGATGTCGGCGCCGTAGACCGTCGTCCCCCAGGTCTCGTTGCGCACGGCGAGCGAGACGGCGCCCGCGCCGCAGGCGAGTTCCACGAAGACGGGGTTCTCCCGGGTCCGAAGGCGGCGGACGCACTGCTCGGCGAGGAACTCGCTCGAGTCGCGGGGGACGAAGACGCCCGGCGCGACGAAGACCTCGAGGCCGCGGAACTCCGTGAACCCGGTGATCAGTTGGACGGGTTCGCCCGCCGCGCGCCGCCGGATGTAGCCGCGGAAGGTGCGCTCGACGGCGGGGCCGAACTCCTCGTGGGGGTCGTACTCGTCGCCGCGGATCGCCCAGAGGAGGAGTTCCTCCGCCTCGATCGCCTCGCGCCCGCGCTGCCAGTGGTCGATCGCCTTCGAGCGCTTCAGGGCGGCGACGCCCTCGGCGAGGAGACGGGAGGCCTTCACGGCGCGCATCCTATCGGCGCGACGCCCGATGCGCACCCGTAGAATCGGACCATGGCAGAAGCGAAGCGGGCCACGCGTTCCCGACGCAAGGATGCGCACGGACTCGAGGGCGTCCGCCTGACCGGCGACCGGATCGTCGTGCGCCACCCCGACGCCGGCGAGCGGAAGTCGCGCGGCGGGTTGCTCATCCCCGCCACGGCGGCCCCGGCGCCGAAGCGGTGCGTGTGGTCGGAGGCCGTCCTCGTCGGACCGGAGGTGCGCGGGGTGCGCGTCGGCGACGCGGTCCTCTACCTCCCCCAGTCCGGGCTCGAGGTGGAGCTCGAGGGCGAGGACTACCTCCTGCTCCGCGAGCGCGACGTGCAGGCGGTGACGGCGCCCGAGGGCGGCGAGCGGGCGCCCGGGCAGTACCTCTGAGGATCCGGAAGGAGGAGCGAACGTGGAACTCGATCCGGTGTGCGGCATGGAGGTCGACCCGGCCACGGCGGAGTTCACGACCGAGCACGACGGCCGGACCTACTCCTTCTGCGCGAAGGGCTGCCTCGACGATTTCCTCGAGGACCCGAACGCCTTCCTCGGCTGAGGCCGGGAACGGAACGGGGCGGGGGGGGGGGGGGGGGGGG